>JBBQOR010000431.1:0-3157 GCA_038331055.1 Burkholderiales bacterium | reverse complement strand
GCGCCGGCTCTCGTGCGCACTGCCGGCGCGCACGAACACGCTGACACAGGCGGTGGCCAGATGCGGCAGCGGCAGCACCAGCAGCTGCACGCCGTTGGCCAGCTGCCGCAGCACCGCCGCGGCAGCCCCGTCGGACTGCCGTGCGGGGGTCATGCCCTGGCCATGGGCGAGGGGCGGCTCAGGCGGCCCTCTTGGCGTAGGCGCTGCACCAGCCCTTGGCGGCCACCAGACGGCCGGCGAACAGCGGGCAGGGCCCGGCCGCATCGCCGGCTTTCCCTTGGTAAAGCGCACAGTTGCTGCACAACTGTCCGCTCGCGTAGGCGGGGAACTTGGCCTTGTCGGCACGGCTGGCATCAGGCACATAGCCCAGGCTGACGGCGACCGGGTCCTTCTCGTCGACCAGTGCGGTCGGGGCCGCCGGAGTGGCCGGGGCTGCAGCCTGTGCCGGTTCTGCCGCCGGGGGGGCCGCTGCCGGCATCGGGGCGGGAGCTGCTGCGGGCGCCGGCGCAGCGGCCGGGGGTGGCGGGGCCTTGTCGGAGCAGGCCGCCAACGCGGCCGCGCCGGCCAGAGGCAGGATCTCGATGAAACGACGGCGGGTGGTCATGTTGTCATCCTGGTCGTGGTTTGAGGAACTTCCATTGTGCGACTGGCGGCATGCAGCCGTATGCGGTCTCGCCTTGGTCATCAGCGCAGTGCCAGCAGCAGCATCGCCTGCAGCAGCCGCTGCAGGTGCTGCGTGGTGCCGGTCAGTGGGGCGCTGTCGGCGGCGGCGTGCAGCAGCGGCCGACCGTCGGCCGCGTGCGGCGACGCCGGTTCGATGATGAAGTCGACCATCTGAATGTCAGCGCCGAACCGCGCCTGGCGCCCGGCCGGCCGCTGGCAGCAGACCTCCAGCGCGGTGAGCGTGGCGAGCTGCGCCCAGGCCAGCGCCCAGGGGCTGGCGGCGTCGTCGGCCACGCACAGGCGCAGCGGCCGCGCCGGGCGGCCGGCGGCCTGCTGCATCGCCAGCAACTCGGCCAGCAGGTGCAGCGGACTCGTCGGGCGCTGCGACAGGCCGAGCACCGGGCGCGCTGCCTGCAGCGCCAGCCGGTGCAGCGAGGCCGCGTCTTCGCTGTCGAGCACGATGGCGTCGTACAGGCGGCCGAGCATGCGTGCCGCCGGTGGGCCCTGCTGCGGGTCGTCCAGCCGCAGCACGCCCGGCTCGACATCGCTGAGGCTTGCGCCCAGCGCGGCTGCGGCGGCGTGCAGCAGCGTCGCCAGCTGCGGCGGCGGGCTTTGGCAGACCAGCGCCAGATGCTTGCCATGCAGCGGCGGGTGGCCCGTGCCGGCGCGCCGCAAGGCCTCGGCGGTGTCGAGCAGGGTGCGCACGTCGGGCCTGGTGAGGGCCGCCGCTGACCAAGACGGGGGATGCAGTTCGAGTTTCATCGGCAGACGCCGCGCTTTGGTGCTCCGTGGGCAGGACTGCGGGCAGCCTAGGCGGCCCGCGCAGCCCGCTGTTGCGCAGGATCAAGCCACCGGCGTGAGGTCGCGCGGCCCTTGCCCCGTTGGCGCCCGTTGACACCCCGTTGACACGCCGTTGACGCGCCGTTAACCCGGTGCGACGCAGCGTCACGCGTGGTTGGCGGGCGATTGACCGATGCGGCTTAGCCTGCTTGACATCGATCAATTCCGAACCAGAACCCACCGGAGAGAAGCCATGCACATCCTGCCCCTTGCCCAGACGACCGCCCCCATCGTGCCCGCCACGTCGGCGGTCCGCGCGCCCGGTCGGCCGCCGCTGGCGCGCGCTGCGCGCGGCACTGCCGCGCCCGGCGCGCTGGCCGAACGCATCGGCCGCACGCTGGCCCTGCTGCAGGACGCCGTGCCGATCGTGCGCCGCGTCATGCACAGCGGCGACTTCGTCTACCAGGCCGGTGCGCCGATGGAACACCTCTACATCATCCACTCGGGCTTTTTCAAGACCATCAACCTGTCGGCCGACGGCCGCGGGCAGGTGGTGGGTCTGCACTTCAAGGGCGATTGGCTGGGCTTCGACGGCATTGCCGAAGACCGTTTCGGCTGCGACGCGGTGGCCATGGACACCGGCGAGGTGTGGGCGCTGCGCTACGACACGCTGCTCACCGCCTGCGGCCGCACGCCCGCGCTGCTGGCCACGTTGCATGCCGCGATGAGCCGCGAGATCGGCCGCGACCGCGACTCGATGATGTCGCTCGCCACGCTGCCTGCCGACGCGCGCGTCGCCGACTTCCTGCGCAACTGGGCCGAGGCGCTGGCGCAGCGCGGCCTGCGCACCGACTGCATCACCCTGCGCATGTCGCGCGCCGAGATCGGCAACTATCTGGGCATGACGCTGGAAACGGTGAGCCGCGCGCTGTCCAGGTTGGCGCGCGAGCAGCTGATCGCGTTTGCCACCAAGGGCCGGCGCGAAATCCGCATCGCCGACCTGGACGCGCTGACCGGCTTCGTGCAGCGCAGTCTGCTGGCTTCGCCCGCAGCCTCGGCGACCGCACTGCCCCACTGAGCCGGCTCAGCCGGGGTTTGCCGGGCGCTCAGGCAGCACGCGGGCGATGGCACGCGCCAGATCGCCACGGCCGAAGGGCTTGCGCAGCAGCGGCCCGGCCGCTGCTGCGGCCAGGACGTTGGAGGCGAAGCCCGACATCAGCAGCACCGGCAGCCCGGCGCGGCGGCCCGGCGCCAGCCGCGCGAGCTCGGTGCCGCGCAATCCCGGCCCCAGCGCCACATCGCTGAGCAGCAGGCCGCAGGGCTGCCCTGCATCGAGCTGTTGCAGCGCCTGCTCGGCGTTGTCGCAGGCCTGCACCGTGCAGCCCAGGCTTTCGAGCAGCGACTGCACCACGCGGCGCACCTCGGGCTCGTCTTCCACCAGCAGCACCGCCAGCCCTGGCGGCAGCGCCAGGCTGTCGAGCGTGTCGTCGGTGGACTCCGCCGCCGCAGCCTGGCCGTCGGCGCTGCGCGGCAGGAACAGCGTCACCGTGGTGCCTTCGCCTGGCGCAGAGTCGAGGCTGACGCTGCCCTGGGACTGGCTGATGAAGCCGTAGACGGTGGCCAGCCCGAGGCCGGTGCCGCGGCCCGCGTCCTTGGTCGTGAAGAAGGGTTCGAAGGCGCGCGCGCGCACCTCGTCGTTCATGCCGCTGCCGCT
>JBBQOR010000430.1:0-3166 GCA_038331055.1 Burkholderiales bacterium | reverse complement strand
ATGCGTTCGAGACCCTTGCGGACCGCCATGTAGGCGGCGTGCGGACCGCCGAAGAAGAGGGGGACACCGAAGCGCTGCGCGGACCCGACGGCGATATCGGCTCCCTGCTCCCCCGGCGCGGTGATGAGCGTCAGCGCCAGCAGGTCGGCGGCAACGATGAAGGCCGCCTGGTGGGCGTGGATCCGCCCGGCGTCGGCGCGCAGGTCATGGATGGCGCCCGAGGTGCTGGGCAACTGGGCCAGCACGGCGAAGTAGTCGCCGCCGTCGATCAGCGCATCCCACTCCTCGGCGGAATTGGCCAGCACCACCTTCAGGCCGAGCGGCGCGGCCCGTGTGCTGATCACCTCGATGGTCTGCGGATGGCAGTCGCCAGCGACGACGAAGGTGTCGCTGCGGCTCTTCACGCTGCGCCGGGCGAGCGTCATCGCCTCGGCGGCGGCGGTGGCTTCATCCAGCATGCTGGCGTTGGCGATCGCCATGCCGGTGAGGTCGCAGACCATGGTCTGGAAGTTCACCAGTGCCTCCAGCCGACCCTGGCTGATCTCGGCCTGGTAGGGCGTGTAGGCGGTGTACCAGGCCGGGTTCTCGACGATGTTGCGCTGGATGACGCCCGGCGTCAGCGTGCCGTGGTAGCCCTGGCCGATGAAGCTCTTGAGCACCCGGTTGTGTCGCGCCAGGACTTTCAGCTCGGCCAGCGCGGCGGCCTCGGACAGCGGCGGCGGCAGCGCCATCGGCTGCGCACGGGCGATGGCGCGCGGCACCACCGCGTCGATCAGCGCGCGCCGCGAGGCGGCGCCGATGACGCTGAGCATGTGACGTTCATCGGCCGCATCGGGGCCGATATGGCGGGGCATGAACTCGGTGGCGTTCTCGAGTTCGACCAGGGACTTCAAGGTGGACATCAGCATGGCGGGCTCAGATCGTCTTCAGCAGGGCGTCGTAGGCGGGCGGGTCCATCAGTTGGTCGAACTCGACCATGTTCGCGATGCGCACCTTGAAGAACCAGCCGACGCCCATCGGGTCGGTGTTGGCCAGCGCGGGCTCGCTGCGCAGCGTCTCGTTGACCTCGACCACCTCGCCGCCGACCGGCATGTACAGGTCGGCCGCGGCCTTGACCGACTCGACCACGCCGGCGATGTCGCCCTTCTTGTAGCTGCGGCCGACCTCGGGCAGGTCGACGAAGACCACGTCGCCCAGCGCATCCTGCGCGTGCAGCGTGATGCCGACGGTGGCGGCCTCGTGGTCTTCGATGTTGATCCACTCGTGGTCGGGGGTGAACTTGGTCGTCATCGTCTGGGCTCCTGGATAGATGGTCAGCCGCGGTGGTAGCGGTGGGGTTGGAAGGGCATCGGTGTCACGCGCATCGGCAGGCGCTTGCCGCGCACCTCGGCATAGACCTCGTGTTGTGGCAGGCCATGGTTCAGCGGCAGGTAGGCCATCGCGATCGCCTTGTCGACGCTGGGCGCCAGCGTGCCGCTGGTCACCGTGCCCAGCGCGTGGCCTTGGGCGTCGACGATCCTGGCGCCTTCGCGCACAGGCACCCGCTCGAGCCCGACCAGGCCGACGCGGCGGGCCGGCGGGACGCTGGCCAACTGGCCCTCGATCACCGGTGCGCCGGGGTAGCCGCCGGCGCGTTCGCCGCCGGGCCGTCGCACCTTCTGCATCGCCCACAGCAGGCCGGCCTCGACCGGCGTGGTGGTCGGTCCGATGTCGTGGCCATACAGGCACAGCCCGGCCTCCAGCCGCAGCGTGTCGCGCGCGCCCAGGCCGGCCGGCTGCACCTCGGGCTGCGCCAGCAGCGCCTCGGCCAGAGTCACCGCCGCGTCGGCGGGCACCGAGATCTCGAAGCCGTCCTCGCCGGTGTAGCCCGAGCGCGTGACGTGGCAGGGGGCGCCGGCCAGCGTGAACTGGCCACCGGTCATGAACACCAGATCGGCCACCCGCGCATCCAGCCGGGCCAGCGCATGCACGGCTTTAGGTCCCTGCAGCGCCAGCAGCGCCAGTTCAGGCAGGGCGATCACGCTGCACAGGTAGCCGATGTGCGTGGCCAGGTGCAGATGGTCCTCGCGCTTGCAAGCGGCGTTGACGATCAGCAGCAGGTCGTCCTCGCGCCGCGTGACCATCAGGTCGTCGAGCAAGCCGCCCTGGCTGTTGGTGAAGAAGGCGTAGCGCTGACGGCCGACGGCCAGACCGCTGATGTCCATTGGCACCAGGCGCTCCAGCGCCGCTGCGGGGTCAGGCCCGCGCAGGCTGATCTGGCCCATGTGCGAGACGTCGAACAGCGCCGCAGCGCTGCGGCAGTGGCGGTGCTCGGCGAGGATGCCCGCCGGGTACTGCACCGGCATCGAGTAGCCCGCAAAAGGCACCATGCGCGCACCCAGGCGGACGTGAAGGTCGAAGAGCGGGGTCTTTTGCAGTACGGCGGTGTCGCTCACGGGCGGCTTCCTGGCTGGGGCGTCGATCCATGCGCAGCGACCTCGGTCGATGCACCACGAGCCCCCGCTGTCCGCTTTACCTGAGAGATTCGGGCCACCCCGGCGGTGGTCCTTGCCCCTTCGGTGGGCCGCCGCGGTGTGTGCCGGGCGACCTCTCTCCAGTGAGGAAGAAGTCAGTCCTTTTGCCTGAGCGTTCGGGGCCGTTCCACATTCAGCCCCTGCGCCTTCGGCGGCCCTGCAGTTTGCCGGGCTCTCTCCTGACGAAGGTCAGTGTAGCAGCGGGGGTGCGGGCGCAGCAGCGCTTAGCATCCGCGAATGTCCGACGACTTGGCCACTTTGACGCGCATCCTGAGCACTTGCCGCACCGTGGCGGTGGTCGGCTTGTCGGCCGAGTGGCACCGGCCGAGCTTCTTTGTCGCCAAGTACCTGCAGCAGCATGGCTGGCGGGTGCTGCCCGTGAACCCGCGACACGCGGGCCGACAAATTCTGGGGGAGATGGTGTACCCGGACCTGGACGCGATCCCGGTCTCGATCATCATCGACATGGTCGATGTCTTTCGTCGCACCGAGGACGTGCTGCCCGTCGCCGAGGCGGCCTTGCGCCGAGTCGGCCTCAAGTGCCTGTGGCAGCAGATCGGTGTCGCCAACACCGACGCGGATGCGCTGGCGCGCGCGGCCGACGTGGATTCGGTGATGAACCGCTGCGTGAAGATCGAGCACGCTCGCCTGTT
>JBBQOR010000429.1:0-3174 GCA_038331055.1 Burkholderiales bacterium | reverse complement strand
TGCTGCGCCAGCAGGCGCTCGCCGAGACGGTGGCCGGCTACGGCGTCGTCGCGCCGGCGGTCGGCAGCCTGCGCACGATCAGCCTGCCGCGTGCCGGGCAGTTGCTGCAGCTGGCGGTCGGCGCCGGTCAGGTGGTGCGCAAGGGCGCGCCGCTACTGACCTTTGGCACTGGCGCCGATGCCACGCTGGCCTACCGACAGGCCGAGCAGGCGGTGACTTACGCGCGCGGCGAGGCGGCGCGCCTGGCGACGCTGCTGTCGCAGCAGCTGGCCACGCGTTCGCAGGTGGCGACGGCGAACAAGGCGCTGGCCGATGCTGAGGCCAACCTGCTGCAGCAGCAGAGCGTGGGCGCCGGCCAGGGTGAAGAGCGCGTGGTCGCGCCGTTCGACGCCACGGTTGTCGCGGTGCGGGCGGCACAAGGCGATCGAGTGGCTGCCGGCGCGCCGCTGTTGCAGCTGGCGCAGGCCGGACGGCAGCGCGTGCAACTCGGCGTCGAGCCCGGCGATGTGCGCCGCATCCGCATCGGCATGCCGGTGACGGTGACCGAACTGGTGCGCGCCGAAAACACGGTGCATGGCCGCGTGGCACAGGTGTTCGGCATGATCAACCCGCAGACGCAGCTCGTCGACGTGGCGGTCGACCTGGCCGGCGACACGCTGCTGCCCGGCACGCGCGTGGAGGCCAGGATCGAGGCCGCTCGGAGCACCGCGTGGGTGGTGCCGCGCTCGGCGGTGCTGCATGACGAACGCGGCGCCTACCTGTTCCAGGTCGTGCAGGGCAAGGCACACCGGGTTGACGTGCGCACCGGGCTCGAAGACGCGGGGCTGGTGGCGGTCCAGGGCCCCTTCGATCCTTCTCAGCCGGTGGTCAGCCTGGGCAATTACGAACTGCAGGACGGCATGGCGGTGCGCGGAGGTGCACGGTGAGCTTTTCACAGTGGATGCAGGGGCACCGGCGCTCGATCCTGTTCCTGCTCGCGCTGCTCGTGCTGGCCGGCGCGCTGGCCGCGTTTCGCCTGCCGGTGACGCTGTTCCCGAATGTCGACTTTCCGCGCGTGGTGGTCTCGCTCGACGCCGGCGACCGCCCTGCCGACCTGATGATGCTGGCGGTGACGAAACCGGTGGAGGAGGCCGTGCGCCGCGTGCCGGGCGTGCGCGACGTGCGCTCGACCACCAGCCGCGGCTCGGCCGAGGTCTCGGTGAGCTTCGACTGGGGCGTCGACATGGGCCTGGCGACCTCGCAGGTCAACCAGTCGATCACCCAGATCCTGCCCAAGCTGCCGCCTGGCACGCGACTGACCACCAAGCGAATGGACCCGACGGTCTTCCCGATCCTGGCCTACAGCCTGACCTCGAAGACGCAGTCGCAGACGGCGCTGTACGACCTGGCGCACGACCAGCTGAGGCCGCTGCTGTCCAGCGTCAACGGCGTGGCGCGCATCGAAGTCGTCGGCGGCGCGCAAGAGGAATACCAGGTCACGGTCGATCCGGCGCGGCTGATGGCTTACGGGCTGACGCTGGCCGACGTGGCGCAGTCGCTGTCCGCGGCCAATGTCGTCACCGCGGTGGGCCGGCTCGAGGACCATTACAAGCTCTACCTCGCCATCGCCGACACGCGGCTGAAGAATCTGGCACAGATCGGCGACACGGTCATCAAGACCGGCAGCAACGGCATCGTGCGCCTCGACGACGTGGCTCGCGTCAGCGACGGTGCGGTGCCGCAGTGGATCAAGGTCAACGCCGACGGCCGGCCGGCGGTGCTGATGCAGGTCTACCAGCAGCCGGGCAGCAACAGCGTGCAGATCGCACGTGAGGTGCAGGCCCGGCTGGCCGGCTACGCGCCGCAGCTGCCGACGGGCGTACACCTGGCCAACTGGTACGACCAGAGCGTGCTCGTCGTCGACTCGGCCGCCAGCGTGCGCGACGCCATCCTCATCGGCACCGGGCTGGCGGTGCTGGTGCTGTTTGCCTTCCTTCGCAACCTGAAGATCACGCTGATCGCCGCCGTCGTCGTGCCCACCGTGCTGTCGGCAACCATCGTGCTGCTGTATGCGCTGGGCATGAGCTTCAACATCATGACGTTGGGGGGCATGGCCGCGGCCGTCGGACTGATCATCGACGACGCGATCGTGATGGTCGAGCACATCGTGCGGCGCTTGCGTGGGGCCGTCGGCGAGCACCACGGCCGCGTGATGTCCGCGGCGATGGAGTTCGTGCGGCCGCTGGCCGGGTCTTCGGCATCGACGATCGTGATCTTCGTGCCGCTGGCCTTCCTCACCGGCGTGACCGGCGCGTTCTTCAAGGCCTTGTCGCTGACCATGGCCGCCGGTCTCGTGATCTCGTTCTTCGTCACCTGGCTGGCGGTGCCCCTGCTGGCCGATCACCTTCTCAACGAGAAGGACGCCGAGCAGGAGGAAGGCGGGCGCATCACCGCCTGGCTGCACCACCGTTACGACGCGTTGATGCAGCGGGTGCTGGTGCGGCCACTGTGGGCGCTGCTGCTCGTGCTGCCCTTGGTGGGCTTCGGTGCGCTGGCGTTCTCGAAGATCGGCTCGGGCTTCATGCCGGCGCTCGACGAGGGCGGTTTCATCCTCGACTACCGCGCCCGACCCGGCACCTCGCTGACCGAGACCGACCGCCTGCTGCTGCAGGTGGAGGCGATCATCAAGGCCGATCCTTCGGTCGACACCTACTCGCGCCGCACCGGCACGCAGCTCGGCGGTGGCCTCACCGAATCCAACGAGGGCGACTTCTTCGTCCGCCTGAAGTCCGGCGCGCGGCCATCGATCGACGTCGTGATGGACGGCATCCGCGGCCGGGTCGAGAACCAGGTGCCGGGCCTGACCATCGAGTTCGCGCAGCTGATGGAGGACGTGATCGGCGATCTGACCTCGGTGCCGCAGCCGATCGAGATCAAGCTGTTCTCGGACAATCAGGCCGAGCTCGAGGCAACGGCGAAGAAGGTGGTGGCGGCAATCAAAGGCATCGGCGGCGGCGTCGTCGACACGCGTGACGGCATCAACCCGGCCGGCGATGCGCTGGAGATCCATATCGACCGCGTCAAGGCGGCACTCGAAGGCATGAGTCCGGACAGCATCACCCAGGTGCTTTCCGGCTACCTCTCAGGCGTCGTCACGACCGAGATGCAAAGCGGGCCCAAGCTCATCGGCGTGCG
>JBBQOR010000428.1:0-3174 GCA_038331055.1 Burkholderiales bacterium | reverse complement strand
GGCGGCGGTGAAACTGCGGACTCACCAGCAGCCTGCTACCCCAGCTTCCGAAGGACAGCCGCACATTGGCGTGCGACAGGCTCTCCACCAACTGCATGCAGGCGACGATGGCGATGAACTGCCCCGGCGCCACGCCCACGGCCAGCGCCACCCCGACGAACAGGCTGTCGCGCAACAGATCGTCGAGCAGGTGGTTGCGGTTGTCGCTCCACAGCGTCATCTGGCGCTGGCTGTGGTGCAGCGCGTGAAGCTGCCACCACCAGCCCACGCGGTGCTGCGCGCGGTGGATGGCGTAGTCGAGCGCGTCGAACAGCAGCAGATACATCAGGAAGCTGACCCACGCGATGTCGCTGACACCGGGCCACACGCCGTCCAGCGACCATGGTGGCAGGCCCCACAGCCGCAGCGTGCCGAAGAGCCCGTCCCACAGCGGGTCGAGCGTGAAGAACAGCAGCACGCGGAACAGCCCCAGGCGGTGGATCAGTGTGTAGACGATGTCGGTGCGCACCGCGGCACGGTCGATCACCGGCTCGACCGGCCGCCAGCGCTCCAGCGCACGCAGCACGGTCAGCATGAAGGCGATCTGCAGCAGCCCCACCAGCAACCAGCCGGTGGCGCGAAAGCCGTCCTCGATCCGGTTGCCCAGCCCGGCGTGGAACAGCAGCGGCTGCACCAGCCCTTCGAACAGCGCCTGCTGCAGGTCACCGAACAGGCCGGTCAGCAGTTCCATCGGCTGGCGCCCACTCAGCGCGCCGGCGCTGCCGCGACGCGCCCCACCGCGGCGTAAGCCGGGTGTTCGGCCAGCGTGGCAAAGCACAGCCCGCGGGCCTTCAGGCCGACGATCAGCGGCTCCAGCGCCGCTGGCGCCCAGGCGTCCTTGCGCGACCAGATGCCCAGGTGCGCGAGCAGGGTGTCGCCCGGCCGGATGTCGCGCAGCGCCTGCGCCAAGAGCCGCTCGTTCGGGAATCGGTCACTGGGCAGTTCATCACCCAGAAAACCCGCCGCAGACCAGCCCACGTGCGTGAAGCCGCAGGCCGACGCGGCCTTCAGCAGCGCCGGCGAGGTGCGACCGCCCGGGGCGCGGAACAGTGCGTTCATTCGCTGCCCGGTGATGGCCTCGAAGCGCGCCGCCGGGCGCTGCAGCAGCGCGCAGTAGTCAGCCGCAGTGATGTCGCGCGTGCGCCCGGCCGTCGGCCCCATCGTCGCCCGCACGCGAAGACCGGCGGCACCGGCCGGGCCGAGGTCCCCCTGCCAGACCTCGTGGTCCCAGGTGTGCGAGCCGAAGGCATGGCCCTCGGCCACCCGGGCGCGCCACCAGGGTGCCCATTGATCGTCCAGGCTGGCGCCGCCGTTCAGCGTGCGCTCGTTGGCCAGGAAGAAGGTGACCTTCACCGCGTGACGGTTCAGCACCTCGGCCACCAGCGGCGCCACGCCCATGTGGCCGGTGTCGAAGCTCAGGTAGACCGGCTTGTCGCAGGCCAGGGCGACCCCGCTTGCCGCCAGTACCGTGACGAGCGCGGCGCGGGCGAGCCGGCCGCCGCGACCGCGATCGCGACCGCAACCACCGCTATTGACGCGCCGCATGGTCCAGCGTCCACACCCCGTGCGGCGAGCGCCCGACATCCACCTGCCGCAGCACCCGGCGCGTCTCGGTGTCGATGAAGGTCAGCTTGCTCGCCCAGCGCGAGGTGACCAGCAGCGTGCGCCCGTCGGCCATCAGTTCCATGCAGTCCGGCCCGCCCGGCGCCGGGTACTGGGCCACCACCGTCAGCGTCTGCACGTCGAGCAGGCTGATGGTGTTGGCCACCCGGTTGCTGACGAAGACATGGCGCCGGTCGCCGCGCGCGCGGAAGGCATGCGCGCCGGCGCCGGTGGGCACGCGCTGGACAAGCCGGGGCGCCGCGCCCGAGACATCCCAGGCCTCGACCACCGAGTCGCCGGTCAGCGCCACCAGCAGCGTGCGGTCGTCGGCACTCAGGAAGAGGTCGGCCGGCAGGCGGCCGACCCGGGTCTTCCAGCGCACCGCCTGCGTGGCCATGTCGATCGCCAGCAACTCATCGCTGTCTTGCAGCGAGACATAGACCGTGCGGCTGCTGCTGTCGATGGCCAGGTGGCTGGGCGTCTTCGCTGCCGCGATGCGCCTGACCAGCTTCAGCGGCTGGGCCGCGTCCTGCGGCTGCCAGCGGTACAGATCGACGTGGTCCAGGCGGTTAGCCGCCGTCACGAACCACTGCATGTCGGGCGAGAAGCGCAGATGGTAGGGGTCGGCGATGCCCCGCAGCGTGCGCTGCACCTCGGCCGTCACCGGGTCGACAAAGGTCAGCGAGTTGCCGGTGGCATTGGCCACGATCAGGCTCTTCTCGTCCGGCGTCAGGTACAGGTGGTGCGGCTCCTTGCCGGTGGGGATGCGCCGGCGCTCGGTGAAGCTGACCGGGTCGATCACGCTGATCGTGGCGTCCAGCGAGTTGAGCACAAAGATCGGCCGCGGGGCCGCCGCCCGCGCGGGCAGCGGGCCCAGTGCGAACCCGCCGCCGAGCGCGGCTGCCAGCGCCAGCGCGCGGCGGCGCCTCACTCGTTGTCGCTGCTCAGGATGCCGCCGAGAACGCCACCGCCGGCGACCATGCCCAGCACGGAGCCCTCCTCGCGCGAGCCGCCGCGCTGCGGCGCCGCGGCGAAGATGCGCGACGCCAGGCGCGAGAACGGCAGGCTCTGCAGCCATACCGTGCCGGGGCCGGTCAGCTTGGCTAAGAACAGGCCCTCGCCGCCGAACAGTGCGGTCTTGATCTTGCCGACGTACTGGATCTCGAAGTACACGTTCGGGGTTAAAGCGACCACGCAGCCGGTGTCCACCAGCAGCGTCTGCCCGGGCTGCAACTCACGCTTCAGGATGCTGCCTCCGGCGTGCACGAAGGCGAGGCCGTCGCCTTCGAGCTTCTGCATGATGAAGCCCTCGCCACCGAAAAAACCGACCGACAGCTTCTGCTGGAAGAAGATGCCCAGCGACACGCCGCGCGCGGCGCACAGGAAGGCGTCCTTCTGGCAGATCAGGCTGCCACCGAGCGCGCGCAGGTCCATCGGCATGATCTTGCCGGGGTACGGCGCGGCAAAGCCGACGCGCTGCTTCTGCGTCGCTCCATTGAAGTAGACGGTGGTAAAGAGCGACTCGCCCGTCAC
>JBBQOR010000427.1:0-3174 GCA_038331055.1 Burkholderiales bacterium | reverse complement strand
GGTGTATTGCCATCCTTCACCGTGCCCGCCTTGAGGAACACGCTGCCGTTGTAGAGCACGGCGCTGGAGGCCGAGACGCGGCCATCGTTGTTGATGGCCAGACCGGCCAGCGTGACGTTGCCGCGGTCGGCGCTGAGCTGGCCCTGGTTGCGGATCAGGCTGCTCAGGTTGACGTCACCGCCCTCGGCCTTGACCTCGACCAGCAGGCCGCGCAGGCCCGACTGCCCGGGGTCGGGGTCGCTCAGGTAGACCTTGCTGCCGGCGGCCAGGATGAGTTGGCCATCGGGCGCACGGACAACACCACTGCGGTTGTCGATGACCGGCGCAAAGAGCAGGATGCTGCCGTTGGCGCCGGCCGTGATCGTCGGCGCCGCGGCTTGTTCCGCGCCGCCCGCACCGATGCGGATGGCCCCCACAGGCGTCTGGCCCGCCAGCACGCTGCCGTCGCCGGCCGGGTCGTAACCGCCCTGGAAGGCGGGGGTGGTCGTGCCGCCTCGGCTCAGCCCCTTGTTGAAGGTTTCGACCGCCACGTTCAGTGTCGAGGCGACGAGCGCGTTGACGTTCACATGCGCGCCGCGGTCGAACAGGATGCCGTTCTGGTTGATCAGCAGGATCTGTCCATTGGCGGTGAGCCGGCCCTGGATGATGCTGGGGTCGAGGCTGAAGATCCGGTTGAGCGCCTGCGCCGTGGCGTCGGGCTGGACGAATCGCACCTCGCTGCCGCTGCCGATGTCGAAGCTCTTCCAGTCGATGACCGCACGCGGCGTGCTCTGCTGGATGGTCAACAACTGGCCGCCGGCCGTGGGCGTGGGTGCGCTGATGAGCGCCTGGCCCGCCACCACGCCACGCAACACGGGCACGGTCTGCGGCGGCAGCACGACCGAGCCGCTCTGCGCGGCCAGGCGTCCGCTGAGGCAGAGCGTCAGCACCGCCAGCGCGACGGCATGTCGGCGTCCAAGGTGAAGCGTTGCGCGGTGCATGGGATGGGGTCCGGTGGGCAGCAGGGCAGGATGGGTTTGCGGCGCTCAGAACTCGAAGGCGCCGCTCGCGTGCAGTCGCGGCCGGTAGGCCTTCTGCGCGATGCGCTCGCCGGCGCGCAGTTCCAGCAGCGGCCAGGCGGCGTCGAGCGCGATGCTGAATCCGGGCTTGACGCTGGCGCGCAACCCGAACCCGGCACCCAGCAGGTCGGTTTGCGCCACCTGCCCAGGCAAGGGCATGCGCAGGCGCAGCGTGGCGCCTTCGACGAAGGCCTGCAGCTGAACCTGGTCGAGCTGCGGCCAGCGGCCCGTCAGCAGCGGGGCAGAGCGCAGCTCCAGCGATGCGCGAAGCGCGTTGTCGCCGACCGCCGCTGACTCCAGATAGCCGCGCACGCTGCTCGCGCCACCGGCCACGAACTGTTCGTTGCCGATCAGCGGCTGATTGGCCAGCTGCGCCTCGACCTTGCCGAACAGCGTCAGCCCGCGTTCGCCGGGCAGCTTGAGCTCGCGCGAGAGGTCGCCGCGGACGACGGCGAAGTTGCCTTGTCCGCCGAAGCGCTTGTCCTCGAACAGGCGCTCGCTGCTGGCCAGGCGCCGCACGGCGAAGGTCAGCCCGGCACCGGCCTGCCAGCGCCCGTCGGCATCGCTGAAGATCGCCAGCCAGTTGGCGCTGAAGGGCAGGTAGCGAATGGGCGAACTCACGCCGGTGTCAGCTTCCGCCCCGATCGCGCTGCCGACCACCTGCTTGAAGTCCTTGTAGTCGACGCCCAGCGACAGCGACTGGTAGCTGGTGGCACTGCTGTCGAGCAGCAGATTGCGTCGCAGGCCGAACATCGTGCCCTTGCCGGCCACGCGGTTGTCGACCACCGCCGTGGGCACGGTGCTGTCTGAACGCAGCGCCGAGAAGATCCACGGGCCGCCCACGGCTGGCACCGTGTAGCTGGCCGAGATGACGCCGACCTCGGCCGTCTTCTGCGGCGAGACCTGCAACTGCAGGCTCAGGCTGTGTTCGCGCTGCCACAGGTTGTCGTAGCGCAAGGAGGCATCCAGCCGTGAGGCGGTGGTGAACTCCGAATGGTGGTTCGTCAGACGCACGCTGCCGTGCAGCGGCAGCCGGTCTTCCACGTTCAGATCGACTTCGGTGGTGCCGGCTTCCTTGCCCGGGCGCAGCAGCGGCGTGACGCGTCGGTCAGCGCCGGTATTGACGCTCGCCAGCTGGCTGGTCACCTCCTTGAAATTGGGCACCCGGCCCTCGGCCAGGCCGGGCACTTTCTCCAGGATGCGGCCCTGCGAGTAGAACCTGGCGCCGATCACGCGCAGGCGCGACACCGGCGCCTCGCGCACCTGCAGCAGCACCACACCGCCATCGACGCGCTGCTCCGGCGTATCCACCGCCACCGTGCCGTAGCCGGCATCGCGATAGGCGGTTTCCAGCGCCGCGCGGGCGTACTCGACATCGTCGACGCTGCGCCGCTCGCCCATGAAGGCGTAGACCGCGCGCTCGATGCGGGGCACGTCGAGCACGGTGTTGCCCTCGATGCGGAACTCGAGGATGTCGAAGCGTGGATTGGCGACGGCCGCGCTCTGTGCGCTGCTCTGCCCGCTGTTCTGGGCTGCCGTCTGCGCGATGCCGACGAGCGGCAGTGCGCCAGCCAGCAGCCCGACCCCGGCAGGCGCCCGCATCGTCGACAACAGCGATGGGGACTTGGTCTGCCGTGTCGTCAAAGCAAAAAGCCCGCGCCTGGGAGTCAGGCGCTGGCTGACAGGGGCGCTGCGCCGGGTGGCGCAGCGCGGCCTGCGGGCTTCTTCAGTTGTACAACACCGGCGGCTGGCAGTTCAGCGGCGAACCGGACGGCGAACGCGTGAAGGCATTCGTCGGGTTGGCCAGCACCGCGGCCGCCGTGGTTGGCGGGACGATGACGTTGGGCGGGTTGGCAGCGCTGGGCTTGGCCAGCAAGCCGGAACGGCCCCAGGTCTGCGTCAGCGCATTGTTCAGCTGCGACAGTACCGCCTCGGTGCCAAGCTGCAGGACGATGCGGTCGGCGATGATCTTCTTGTTTCCCGTCAGCGGAACGGGCGCAGGCGCCTTGCGGTACTGGAACGAAGGCTCGACCCAGAAGCTGTAGTTGCCATTGACCACGTTGACATGCGAGGGCGAGAAACCATCGATCTTGATCCAGCGAAAGCCGTTGTCCAC
>JBBQOR010000426.1:0-3185 GCA_038331055.1 Burkholderiales bacterium | reverse complement strand
TCGGGGTGGTCGCTGTCGATCAGCGCGGTGGGCGCCAGCGTGGCCGGGCCCGGGCGGTCGTCGTCCATCGGTGGCCGGGTGCGCGCGGTGCCGCTCAGGGGCAGGCCGTGATCACCTGCGCCACGGCGGCGGTGAGCCGCTTGCCGTAACCGATGTGCAGGAACTCGTTCGGCCCGTGGGCGTTGCTCTTCGGGCCCAGCACCCCGCAGACCATCATCTGCGCGCGCGGGAAGCCGCGCTGCAGCATGCTCATCAGCGGGATCGTGCCGCCTTGTCCGATATAGCCCAGCGGAGCGCCGAAGTGTGCCTGCGAGGCACTGTCCAGCGTGCGTTCGAGCCAGGGCGACAGCTCGGGTGCGTTCCAGCCGGTGGCGCTGCCGTTCGCGTGGAAGCTCACCTTGGCGTTGTACGGGGCGTCGGCTTCGAGCATCGCCTTCAGCGCGGCGGTGGCCTGCGCGCCATCGACCAGCGGCGGCAACCGCAGGCTGAGCTTGAAGGCGGTGTACGGGCGCAGCACGTTGCCGGCGTCGGCCATCGCGGGAAAGCCTTCGGCGCCGGTGACCGACAGCGTCGGGCGCCAGGTGCGGTTGAGCAGCGCCTGCACCGGGTCATCGGTGGTCGGCAGCACCGGCTGGCCCTCGGCGCCGCAGGCCCACGGGAAGCGCTTCCATACCTCGTCCTTCAACACATCGGCCGCGGCGCGCGCCTGCTCGACGCGGGCGCCGGGGATATTGCAGTGAAAGCTCTCGGGCAACAGTCGGCCGCTGGCGCTGTCTTCCAGCCGGTCGAGCAGATGGCGAAGGATGCGAAAGCTGCTCGGCACCAGACCGCTGGCGTCACCCGAGTGCACGCCTTCGGTAAGCACTTCGACCTTCAGCGTGCCGCTGGCCATGCCGCGCAGGCTGGTGGTGAGCCACAGTTGGTCGTAGCTGCCGGCGCCGCTGTCCAGACAGACCACCAGGCCAACCTGCCCCAGCCGCGCGCCCAGCGCATCGATGTACACCGGCAGATCGTACGAGCCGCTTTCTTCGCAGCTCTCGATCAGGCCCACGCAGCGCGGGTGCGGCAGGCCCTCGCGCTGCAGCGCCTCCAGCGCCGTGATGGCGGCATAGACCGCGTAGCCGTCGTCAGCCGCGCCGCGGCCGTAGAGCCGGCCGTCCTCGATCTTCGGCGTCCACGGCCCCAGATCGCGGCGCCAACCGTTGAACTCGGGCTGCTTGTCCAGGTGGCCGTACAGCAGCACCGTGTCGGCCGAGTCGTCGGCCGTGCGGCCGCTGGCCGGCAACTCGAAGAAGATCACCGGCGTGCGCCCCTCGAGGCGCAGCAGTTCGAGCCGCAGGCCGGGCACGCGGCGGCCCTCGACCCAGGCAGCGGCGTCGCGCACCACGCGGTCGAGATGGCCGTGGGCAGCCCAGTCGGCGTCGAACATCGGGCTCTTGGCCGGCACCGCCACGTAGTCCACCAGCGCCGGCACGATGCGCTGATCCCAGGCCTCGTCGGCATAGGCGCCCAGCGCGCGGGCCTGGTCGGGCAGCAGGGGCTGGTTCGGGTCGCGTGCGTTCATCGCTGTCTCCTGGATCGATGGCCAGTGTAGCCAGTGCGCCGTCGTTGCCGCAGACCACGCCGCGGCCGCCCACCCGGGCACCAACTGCGGGTCTGCCGGCGTCGTTCGTGGTGCAGGGGGCGGCTTCGGTGCCACGGCCGCGATGACACACCTGCCCCGTGATCGGGATGGCCTCTGGCTTGTCCCATCCACGTGCGCTGTGGCGGCTGCGGCGGACGCCGGCAAGGTGTGGCCGAGCACGCCCGGCGCGGTCTTCAAACACGCGCAAAGCCTGCTGGGGGAATGCTGAGCCAGGCTCTCAGCCACGCTCGAAGGTGAACACCGCCGTGGCCGCGCGCAGGTTGGGCCAGCGGCCCACACGCTGACCGTCGCGCAGGCCGAAGGCGTCGAGCACACGCAGCCCGCATTGCCCGGCCAGCACCTCGAAGTCGGCGAAGGTGCCGACACGGATGTTCGGCGTGTCGTGCCACTGGTAGGGCAGCGCCCGGGTCACGGGCATGCGCCCGCGCAGCACCGACAGCCGGTTGGGCCAGTGCGCGAAGTTGGGAAAGCTGACGACGCCCAGGCGCCCGACGCGCGCCGTCTCGCGCAGCATTGCGGTGGTGTTGCGCAGATTCTGCAAGGTGTCGAGTTGCAGCACCACATCGAAGCTGTCGTCGGCGAAGATGGCCAGGCCCTCTTCCAGGTTGAGCTGCAGCACATCGACGCCGCGGCGCATGCAGGCCAGCACCTTGGCGTCGTCGAGCTCGATGCCGTAGCCCTGGCAGCCGCGCTCGGCCTGCAGGCGCGCCAGCAGCGCGCCGTCGCCGCAGCCCAGATCGAGCACCCGGCTGCCTTGTGGCACGACGGCGACGATCGACTCGGCGATCACTGGCCCGACTCCTTGGCGATGCGCTCGAAGGCGGCGCGCAGCACGCCGTGGTAGCGGGGATCGTCGAGCAAGAAGGCGTCGTGCCCGTGCGGCGCGGCGATCTCGGCGTAAGCCACGCGGATGCGGTTGTCCAGCAGCGCCTTGACGATCTCACGCGCGCGCGCCGGTGAAAAGCGCCAGTCGGTGGTGAAGCTCACCAGCAAGAAGCGGTTGTCACGCGCCATCGCGAAGGCCGCGGCGAGGTTGCCGTCGTGTTCACGCGCGGGGTCGAAGTAGTCCAGCGCGCGCGTGATCAGCAGGTAGGTGTTGGCGTCGAAGTACTCGCTGAACTTGTCGCCCTGGTGGCGCAGGTAGCTCTCGATCTGGAACTCGATGGCCTGGGTGCTGAAGGCCAGTTCGGCGTGGCGCAGCGCGCGGCCGAACTTGCTCTCCATCGAGTCGTCCGACAGGTAAGTGATGTGGCCGATCATGCGCGCCACGCGCAGCCCGCGGCGCGGAATCGCGCCATGGGCCAGGAAGTGGCCGCCGTGGAAATCGGGGTCGGTCACGATGGCGCGCCGCGCCACTTCGTTGAAGGCGATGTTCTGCGCCGACAGGTTGGGCGCGGTGGCCACCGCGATGCAGTCGCGCAGCCGCTCGGGGTAGCGGCGCGTCCAGGCCAGCGCCTGCATGCCGCCCAGGCTGCCGCCGATCACCGCGGCCAGTTGACGGATGCCCAGACGCTGCACCAGCCGCGCCTGCGCATCGACC
>JBBQOR010000425.1:0-3194 GCA_038331055.1 Burkholderiales bacterium | reverse complement strand
AGGAACTTTTCCATGTAGACGGCCGGGTTGCCGAAGGCCGCGCCGGCCTCGGCGCGCGTGGTCTGCACCGCGTGCAGCAGCGCCGCCTCGGTGTGCACCACCCGCATGCCCCGGCCGCCGCCGCCGCCCGACGCCTTGATGATGACCGGATAGCCGACCTGCCGGCCGATGCGGATGCATTCCTTCGGGTCCTCGGGCAGCGCGCCTTCGCCGCCCGGCACGCAGGGCACTCCCGCCTTGATCATCGCCTGCTTGGCCGACACCTTGTCGCCCATCATGCGGATGACGTCCGGCGTCGGGCCGATGAAGACGAAGCCGCTCTTCTCGACGCGCTCGGCGAAGTCGGCGTTCTCGCTGAGGAAGCCGTAGCCCGGATGGATGGCCTCGGCATCGGTCACCTCGGCGGTGGAGATGATTGCCGGCATGTTGAGGTAGCTCAGCGCCGACGAGGCCGGGCCGATGCAGACCGCCTCGTCGGCGAGCTTGACGTACTTGGCTTCGCGGTCGGCCTCGGAATAGACGACGACCGACTTGATGCCCATCTCGCGGCAGGCGCGCTGGATGCGCAGGGCGATCTCGCCCCGATTGGCAATCAGGATCTTCTTGAACACGCGATGGCCTCGGGCTTACTCGACCACGAACAGCGGCTGCCCGAACTCGACGGCCTGTCCGTTCTCGCACAGCACCCGGGTGATGCGCCCGCCGAGGTCGGCCTCGATCTCGTTCATGATCTTCATCGCTTCGATGATGCACACCGGGTCGCCCTCCTTGATGTCGCTGCCGACTTCGGCAAAGGGCTTGGCCCCCGGGCTGCCCGAGCGGTAGAAGGTGCCGACCATCGGCGACTTGATGAAGCGGCCGACCGGCTCGGCTGGCGCCTCGGGCAAGGGCGGCGCGGTGGGCGTGGCGGCCGGTAAGGGCACGGCTTGCGCCGCCATGGCGACCGCCGGTGCGGCCGCCACGACAGCAACGGGGCTGCTCTTGACGATCCTGACCTTGCCCTCGGCCTCGGTGATCTCAAGTTCGGAGATGTTCGACTCCGACACTAGGTCGATCAGCGTCTTCAGCTTTCGCAGGTCCATGAGGCCTCCGGGGTTCCGTTCCTGGCTGCATCTGCGGCCAAGCTGCGGTGATCTTGTTATGACCCGCGCCAATTTCGCGGCGACGGCTGCTGCCGGATCGACCCGCCCTGCGCCTGGCGGGGCTGCCTTCGGGAGGGCGGACTTTACGCTGAATCGCGGACGTTGTGCGCTGTCAGCCGACGGTTGGGATCGGAACGGCGCAACTTGAGCTTCATTCGATCTTGGTGGCCCAAGCTACCAATTCTTCATGGCTGGTCTGGCCCATCTTTCGCGCGTGGACCTGGCCGCGACGGTTGAAGACCACCGTGAAGGGCAGTCCGCCGGCGCTGTTGCCGAGGGTCCGGCCGAGTTCGGTGCCGCCGAAGCCGGCCAGCCCGATCGGAAAGCTCACCGGCACGCGCTGCAGGAATTCGCGCACCGGGGTCGGGCCGTCGATCGCCAGGCCGACCACTTCCCAACCGCGTGAAGCATAGCCTTTGCGGAAACGGTCTAGATCGGGCATCTCCTGGATACAGGGAGGGCACCAGGTGGCCCAGAAGTTCAGCACCCAGGGCCGCCCGCGCAGCGCCGACAGGGCCAGTTCGCCGCCTTCCGGGCGCGGAAAGCTCAGCGACCACAGCGCGTCGGCCTCGGCCCCGGCCTGCGGCGCCACGTCCTGCCGCTCACGCCAGAGTGACCAGCCCAGGCCGCCCGCCGCCGCGGCCGCCGCGACGCCCACCACCAGCCCGCGCCGCGTGGCCGTCACAGGACCTCGTGCGCGGTTAGCAGCAGGCGGCGCAGGGCGCCCAGATCGCCGCGCCAGCTTCGTCCGCGCGCGTCGGGGCGCAGCGCGCCGCGCTGGTCGTCGTGGTCGCGCACCGCCAGGTGCAGCGTCACGGTCTCGCCCAGGACCGGGCAAAAGTCGGCCACGGTCAACAGGTCCACCGGTTCGCCCGGGCCGCCCAGTGTGGCAACGTCGAAGTCGATGCCCATGTTCAGCAGGCCGATCTCGGCGGTCTTGGCGTCGTCGCAGTACAGATCGATGTGCAGCGCCGAACGGCGCGTGGCCGTGCCGCGCCAGGCGGCACCCGACAGGTGCGGCCGGTACTCGGCCAGCCGTTGCATCCAGCGTGCAGCCAGCTGGCGCAGTGCCAGCAGTTCGGCCGGCTGGGTATCGGCGCAGAACAGCAAGAGATAGCTGCGCACCTCGTCCTCGACCTGTTCGTTGGAGGGCAGCTCGGCGCTGCGCGTGGCGCGCCGGGCCAGATCACGCGCGGCGCGGCGCTTGGCCTGGCCGTACTCCATGCCGTCCTCGACCACCAGCCGCGCGGCGGCAGCGGCGATCTCCTCGCTGAGGCTCATCGGATTTGCCGCGTCATGGCACCGCCACCGCGCCCATGCGCGCGACGATGGTCGCCGCGCGTGCGATCACGTAGGGCGATGCCGGGCGCTTCTCGAAGCGCTTGGGCGCCGGCAGCATGACCGCCAGCCGCGCCGCCTGCTCCGGCCCCAACCGGGCCGCATCGACGCGGAAGTAGTGCCGCGCGGCGGCCTGCGCGCCGAAGATGCCCTCGCCCCACTCGACGTTGTTAAGGTAGATCTCCAGGATGCGCTGCTTGGACAGCAGCGTCTCCAGCATCAGCGTGAGCACGAACTCCTGTCCCTTGCGCAGCACCGTGCGCTCGCCCGACAGCAGCAGGTTCTTCGCCAACTGCTGGGTGATGGTCGAGCCGCCCACCAGCTTGGGCGGCTGGGCGGCCGCCGGCCCGGCGCGGCGCGCCTGCCGGGCCTCGGCGCGCTGGTTGCGCTCCCAGGCCTGCTCCAGCGCATCCCAGTCGACGCCGCCGTGGTCGGCGAAGTCGGCGTCCTCGCTGGCCACCACGGCGCGCTTGAGGTGCACCGAGATCGCGCCGTAGTCCACCCACTCCTGGCGCCAGAGAATGCGCTGCTGTTCGACGAGCAGCCGCCAGGCCTCGCTGCGCTGGAAGGCGGTGGACTGCGGGTCGATCCAGACGCTGGCGGCGATGCGCCCGAGGAACATCAGTTGCAGCGCCAGCGCGCTCAGTGCCAGCAGCACCAGCAGCCGCTGGGCTTGCCGTGCTGCTCGCCGCCAGCCGGGCAGCTTCACTTGCG
>JBBQOR010000424.1:0-3195 GCA_038331055.1 Burkholderiales bacterium | reverse complement strand
CCTTCCAGCATGTGCGGCTGGTGCCCGACATGAGCGTGCTGGAGAACGTGATGATCGGCGCGCACCTGCGCGGCCAGTGCGGCGTGCTGGCCAGTGTGTTCGGCCTGAACCGCGCCGAAGAAGACTCGCTGCGGCTCGAGGCCGCGCGGCAGCTGCGCCGCGTGGGCCTGGGCGAGCACCTGGATCAGGACGCCGGCGCGCTGGCACTGGGCCAGCAGCGCACGCTGGAGATCGCGCGCGCGCTGTGCCTGGACCCGGTGCTGCTGCTGCTCGACGAGCCCGCCGCGGGCCTCCGTCACCACGAGAAACAGGCGCTCGCCACGCTGCTGCGCCAGTTGCGGCAGGAAGGCCTGTCGGTGCTGCTGGTCGAGCACGACATGGACTTCGTCATGGGCCTGGCCGAGCGGCTGGTGGTGATGGACTTCGGCACCCACATCGCCGAAGGCCCGCCGGCCGAGGTGCGGCGCGACCCGAAGGTGCAGGCCGCCTATCTGGGCGCCGACGAGTGAGTGCGGCGACCCCCGCACCGCTTCTGCTGGACGTGCGTGAGCTGCACGTGCGCTACGGCCGCGTCGAGGCCTTGTCCGGTGTCTCGCTGCAGGTGCCGGCCGGCGGCATCGTCACCGTCATCGGACCCAACGGGGCAGGCAAGAGCACGCTGCTGAACGCGCTGATGGGCCTGCTGCCGGTGGCCAGCGGAGAGATCCGCTGGGCCGGCGCGGCGCCGCCGCACGCAGTGGAAGACCGCGTGGCCGCCGGCCTGTGCCTGGTGCCCGAGAAGCGCGAACTCTTCGCCAGCATGACCGTGCGCGACAACCTGCTGCTCGGCGCCTACGCCCGTGTGCGCGCCGGCGAACGCCGTGCGCTCGATCGCATCGACACCGTGTTCGAAAGATTCCCGCGCCTGCGTGAGCGCGCCGGGCAACTGGCCGGCACGCTGTCCGGCGGCGAGCGCCAGATGCTGGCCATCGGCCGCGCGCTGATGGGCAACCCGCGCCTGCTGATGCTCGACGAGCCCAGCCTGGGCCTGGCGCCGCTGATCGTGCGCGACATCTTTCGCATCATCCGCGGCCTGCGCGATGCCGGCGTGGCGATCCTGCTGATCGAGCAGAACGCGCGTGCCGCGCTGCAGGTGGCCGACCACGCCATCGTCATCGAGACCGGCAACGTGGTGCTGCAGGGCCCGGCATCGGAACTGGCGCGCGACCCGGCGGTGACGGCGAGCTACCTGGGCGGCGGCTGAGGCAGCGGGCCAGAGGTCCGTGGGCAGAGTCGCCGTGCGGCCCGCTCACGCCGGCCGCAGCAGCGCGATCACCTTGCGGCCGTGCCGGCGATCGATGTGAAAGTCGCTGTCCAGCGTCAGGACGCGGCTGCGTTCGTACAACTCGCTCATCCGCACCAGGCAGGCGTCTGCGGCACCCCCTAGGTCCGCCAGTTTCGACCACCGGATGTCCGCATTCCGTGCGCAGCCCCGTAGTCTGCAGAGTGCACCGAGCACAGAACGCACGGGCACGTTGCGCAACTTCTGGAGGACAACCATGATCTCAGCACAGCAACGCCTGGCCGCCGTGGCGGTACTGGCGCTAAGCCCGCTCCTCGCCGTCCCGGCGGCCGCCACGGTGGTGGTCGACAACCTCGCCGAGTCGATACGCGACACCACGGTGGTCACCGAAAGCTTCTGGGCCGCGCAGTCTTTCGGCACCGGCACCGCCAGCGGGCTGCTCGATCCGGTCACGCTGGTGCTCGGCAGCCTTATCGGCGGGCCGGTGATCTCGGCCACGGTACACGGCCCGGGCGGTCCGGCGTCGGCGGCCATCGGCACGCTGACGGTCCCGCCGCTGAGCACCACCCAGCAGTTGCAAGAGTCCCTGATGCCTGCCGCGCCGATCAGCCTGGCGGCCGGCACCCTGTACTGGCTGGTGCTGACCGCCGCGGGCCCAGGCTCCTATGGCTTCAGCTACGCCGACAGCAACACCCACTCCGGCGTCGGCAGCTTCGGCAACTACGAGTACTCGACCGACGGTGGCGCCACCTGGGAAAACTTCGGCAGCGACTTCCCCTACCTTGCCCAGGTGAGCGTCAGCGCGGTGCCCGAGCCCGCCGCCGCGTTGATGGCGATGCTCGGACTGGCGGCGATCGTCACCCGCAGGCGCTTCGGCATGCGCTGACCGGGGCAGGCCGGCACGCGTTGCCGGTGGGTCGTGATGCCAGTCACGAAGGCCGGGTGAAGCCCGCCCCCCGGTTTACGGGGGCGGCGCCCTCATCCCCCCCCGGCTGAGGGGACGCGCGACCGGGGACCGCGGGCCTAGCATGGCTTCGTCGCCCATCGAACCGGGCGGCAGGAGAGCCCGATGCGCAATGTCCAGACCCCGCCCGATGCCGCCCTGGCCTTGCCCGACGGCTTGGCGCGCAATGCGTTGCGGCAGGCGATGCGGATGCTCGACGAGGCCGAGACGCGCGCCGGCCCGGCCGAGATGGCGCAGGCCCAGGCCGTCGTCGGCCACGCCTACCGCGCGCTGGCCGCGCTGCCGGCGGCCGCCGCGCACCTGGCGCAGGCGCTGCGCTGGGCGCGGCTGACCGGCTCCATCGATCTGGTGGTCGACCTGCAATGTGAGCTGTGCGACCTGCGCGTCTGTGAGGCCGCGCTACGCGACGAGGAACAGCCGGGCAGCGGCCGTTTGGCCTGGGAGTCGGCGCGTGACCACGCCTTCGAGGCGTCGACGCTGGCCCACCGCGTCGCCGATTCGCAGTGGGAGGTGACGGTGCTGCTGCGCGTCAGCGACCTGCTCGACCGCTGCGGCGACCACGACGACGCCACGCAGCTGCAGGTGCGCGCGCTGCGGCTGATAGCCGGCGATCCGACGGCCGATGCACGATTGGACAGCGCCGCCGCCAGCACCAGCACGCTGCGGCAGTAGCCGCAAGGTCCGCGGCCAAAGAGAAAGTCAGCGCCGCGCCAATACCGGCGCCAGCGCGACTCCGGTGTGCGAGCCCGAGGCCACCACCTGCTCGGGCGGGCCGGCGATGACCACGCGGCCCCCTTCGCCGCCGCCCTCGGGGCCCAGGTCGACCACCCAGTCGGCCTCGGCGATGACGTCCAGGTCGTGCTCGATCACCAGCACGCTGTGGCCGCCGTCCACCAGCCGGTGCAGCACGCGGATGAGCTTTTCCACATCCGCCATGTGCAGGCCCACG
>JBBQOR010000423.1:0-3228 GCA_038331055.1 Burkholderiales bacterium | reverse complement strand
GCGAAAGCGCAAGACGGCGTAGCTGCCGTCGGAGTGCTCGTCCACCAGCTGCTCGCCGGCGTGCAACACGCAGGCTGCTCCGTCGGCCTGCAACTGCAGATGCGCCAATGCCAGCGCAGCGATCGCGGGCTGGCGCGTGCGCAACTCGCCCCAGGTGATCTCGCCATTGCCGTCGGCGTCCAGGCCGATCGCCTGTTCGAGGTCGCGCAGCGCGATGTCCCACTGGCCGCTCAGGCCGGCGGGTTGCTGCTCCAGGCTGAGATAGCTGTCCGAGGCCTTGTGCGCGACGGCCGGCGGCGTGGCGAGCAGGCTCAGCAGCGCGAGCAGAGCCAGCGCGGCCGTCACCCACCCTGGCCGGTGCGCCGCCTTCATGTGCCGCCCGCCTGAAGTCGCGCCGCCAGCCGACGCAGCACCACGCCTTCGTGGCCCGATGCGGCCAGCCACTGCAACACGGGCGCCGCGGCAGCCGGCTGCCGGGCCGCCAGCGCCGCTTCGAGCAGCACGCGGGCATCGGCGGCTTCGCGCTGCAACTGCCAGTTCTCGCGCGCCAGCGTGAGTGCGCGCGGAAGATCGCGCCCTTCGGCCAACAGCCAGCGGGCCTCTTCCTTCTGGTGCAGCGTGTCGGCGCGCAGGCGGGCAGCGTCCAGCCGCGCGTTCACGGCCGCCTGCAGGCGCGGGGCGGCCGGTGCCGACAGGGTTCTGGCCGCCAGGGCCAGGCGCAGCAGCAGCAGGTCTGATCGTTCATGCGCCGCCAGCAGCGCCATCACCTGGGCGGCGCGGCCCTGGTCGAGCAGGAAGTCGGCGTAGGCCGCCAGCAGGTAGACGTCGGGCAGGCCCAGCGCCAGGGCACGCCTGAACGCCGCCTCGGCACGCGCCGACTGGCCGCGCAGGGCCTCGGTCTCGGCCAGCCGGGTCAGCGCCCACAGCTGCTCGGCCGGGTCGGCCTGCGCCGCGCCGCGCAGCGCGGCATCCAGGGCGGCGGCAGCGGTGGCGGCGCGGCCGGTGGCGGCGTCCACCTGGGCCAGGCAGGCAGTGGCGATCAGGGGCGTGGCCAGCGGCGCCAGCCGGATGCAGGCGGTGCGTGCGTCGTCGTAGCGCGCCTCCACCATGTGGATCGCGGCCTGCCAGGACCAGGCTTCGCCGTTGTCGGGCTGGGCCTGTGCGGCCGCCCGCAGGTCGGCCAGCGCAGCCTCGAAGCGGTGCGTGAACTGCAGCACCAGCGCGCGCATCACGCGCACCTCGGGCGGCGGCGCAGGCTCGGTCCACCACGGCGCCAGCGCCGCCTGCGCATAACCCACGAAGCGTGGGTCGCCATCGGCGGCGGCGCGGTCGAACCACGCGCGGGCCAGCGCGACGGCCGCCGTGGCGTCGCCGGGCTGCTGCGCCACGCGCTGGCGCAGCGCGCGCAGCTCGCCGGCGCGCGGGTCGGTAGGCAGGCGCTCGAGCACCTGCGCGTCGTCGGTGGGCAATCGCGGCGCGGCCATCGGGTCGGCCGACGGCAGGCCCATCAATAGCGCGACGGCAGCGGCACAAGGCAGGTTGAGGCGCGGCATCGGGGTTCTTTACGTGGCAGCAGCCGGTATGGATGCGGCAGCCTGCGCTGCACGATGGCACAACAGGGGCCGGCCACAAAAGGCCCCAGACCTTGCAGGTCAACCGAAAGTGTGATGCTGCGTTTGAGAGGTGGCCGGTATCACGGCTGACAGTGACAGGGCCGGCCGCGCGGCAGTGTTTGCGCCTCATGTCCTGACCACACTGCATAACCATCACACCCTCTGAGAGAAAGACGCCCCATGAACAAGATTCTGTCGACCCTGATCCTGGCCGCCTTCGCGACCGTGGCTTTCAACGCCCACGCGGCAACGCACGCCGCCGGCGCGCCGATGAAGGCCAGCGAGGCAGCCGCCAAGAAGCACGACAAGAAAGAAATGAAGGACAAGAAGGAAATGAAGGACAAGAAGGAAGTGAAGAAGATGGAAGAGAAGAAGTAAGTCCAGCTTCCTTCAGAACGCAAAGCGGCAGGGGAGTACCCTGCCGCTTTGCGTTTGCGTTTGCGTCCTGCGTCCTGGCGCGGCGCAGCGCGCAGTGGCCTCAGCCGACCTTGGTCTTGGGCACCCGCCCCATCAGGTAGAACTCTTCGTTGGGCCGCATCCCGGTGACATTCGCCAGGCGGTTGCTCATGCCGAAGAAGGCCGTGATCGCCGCGATGTCCCAGGCGTCGTCGTCGTCGAAACCATGCAGGCGCAGCGCATCGAAGTCGTCTTCGTTGACCTCGTTCGATCGCTGGCAGACCTTCAGCGCAAACTCCAGCATCGCGCGTTGGCGCGCCGTCAGGTCGGCCTTGCGCCAGTTGGTGGCCACCTGGTCGGCGATCAGCGGCTGCTTCTCGTAGATGCGCAGGATGGCCCCGTGCGCGACCACGCAGTACAGGCACTGGTTGGCGGCAGAGGTGGCCACCACGATCATCTCGCGCTCGCCCTTGCTCAGGTTGCCGGTGTCCTTGACCAGCAGCGCGTCGTGGTAGGCGACGAAGGCGCGCCACTCGCCGGGCCGGTGCGCCAGCGCCAGGAACACGTTGGGCACGAAGCCGGTCTTGGCCTGCACCTCCAGGATGCGGCTGCGCAGGTCTTCTGGCAGATCGGCCAGTTCCGGCACCGGGTAGCGTGAGATCGGGTGGTGCATCGTCGTGTCTCCTTGTCAGCTTCTGAACTGCATCGCATGCAGCCTGGCGTACAGGCCGCCAGCGGCCAGCAGTTCGCCATGGGTTCCTTGTTCGATCAGGCGGCCGGTGTCCATCACCAGCACGCGGTCGGCGTGCTCGATGGTCGACAGGCGGTGCGCAATCACCAGCGTCGTGCGGCCCTTCATCAGCGCGTCCAGCGCCGACTGCACGGCGCGCTCGCTCTCGCTGTCCAGCGCCGAGGTGGCCTCATCCAGGATCAGGATCGGCGCGTCCTTGGCAATCGCGCGGGCAATCGCCAGCCGCTGCCGCTGGCCGCCGCTCAACTGGGTGCCGTTGTGACCGATCACCGTGTCGAGGCCCTGCGGCAGACCCTCGACGAAGTCGAGCAGATTCGCGCCGCGTAGCGCGTCGCGCACCTGCTCACGTGTGATCGCGCTGCCCAGCGCCACGTTGGCTGCGATGCTGTCGTTGAACAGCACCACGTCCTGGCTGACATAGGCAAACTGCCGGCGCAGTGCGTCGAGTTGCCACTCGGCCAGCAGCAC
>JBBQOR010000422.1:0-3231 GCA_038331055.1 Burkholderiales bacterium | reverse complement strand
TGGATCATCGACGGGTCGGTAGGCAGGTCACGGCACACGCCCAAGCGCGCCGCAATCAGGACGGCGGCATGCGCGTGCGCAGCAGTGCATCGACTGACTGTTGCCATTCGGGTGAGCCGGGTGTCGACAGCGGCGCCTCCTGGCCGAGCAGGTCCTGAACCTTTTGATTCCAGGCGGCCGAGCCTGGCTGCAGTCCGGGCTTCTGCTCGGTGTCGATGCCCAGGCTGTGATCGACCCATGCGTACCATTCGGGCGAACCCGGCACCGTGACGGTGGCTGTTGCATGATCTGCGGCGGGCGCCGTGGCATCGGGTGGAGCGGGCGAGCATGCCGCGAGCAACAGGGCGAGGGCGAGGCTGGCGACGAGTCGGCGCATGGCACGAGGCTCCTTGGGTTGACGTGCGCAGCCTAGCAATGCAATGGGCGTGAGTGATTAAATTTTCATGACGCGCCGGATCGCTGTTCATGCGCTTTGGCGTTGCCGCCCAGGTCAGGCTGCCGCATCAATCGCGGGCGGCGATTTCGTCGATGTGCCGCAGCAGATCAGCCGGGTCTTCATACACGCGGAATGCGCCCGACTGTTGCAGCTCTCCCTGGCCGTAGCCGCCGCTGAGCACGCCCACGCCCAGCGCGCGGGCACGCTGCGCGGCGAGCATGTCCCACACGCTGTCGCCGATTACCAGCGACTGGTGGATATCCACGCCGAGACGCGCGGCGGCGGCCAGGAACAGGTCCGGGTCGGGTTTGGCGTGGCGCACCTGATCACGGGTGACGACCGGCACCTTGGCCGGGTCAACCCCGAGCGCGGCAAGATTGGGTGCGGCGGTTTCCATCCGGCCGCTGGTGGCGATCGCCCATGGAATGTCCTGCGCGGTGAGGTAGGCCAGCAGTTCACGTGCGCCAGGCAGTGGTTGCACCGTACCCTTCGCGTGCTCCCGTTTGAACGCGTCGGCGTGCGACTGGCGTAGACGGTCGAGCCGCTCCGGCGTGATTTCCAACGGGGTCTCGCGCAGCAGCATGTTGGCGAACAGGCCGCCGCTCATGCCGATCTTGCGGTGGATGCGCCACACCGAGATATCCACGCCTTCGCGCTCCAGCGCTTCCTTCCACGCCAGCACGTGCTGGTAGACGCTGTCGATCAGGGTGCCATCGAGGTCGAACAGGAAGGCGGTGTCGCGGCGGGGCATGCGCGTTCTCCGTAGGGCGGGCGTAGCGTGCAGTATCAACGGCCGTCGGTGACGTAGCGCCAGCGTCGGCCGTGCCTGGCTCAGCCGCGCTTGAGCAACGGTCGGCCGGATTCCATCACCGCCAGCGCCGCCGCGCCGAGCAGGCCCGGCTCCGGATTCATGATCGCCTGGGTCGGCACTTTTTCCATGATGTCGCGGAAGCGGCCCTTGGCCTCGAAACGCTCGCGGAAGCGACCGCGCTCCAGCCACGGCAGCAGGATCGGGATCAGCCCGCCGGTGAGGTAGACGCCGTCCCAGGCACCCAGGGTCAGCACCAGGTCGCCGGCCACGCTGCCGAAGATACCGGCGAAGGTTTCCACCGTGCGCGTGCATAGCGTGCAACTGCCGTCCTTCGCGCGGGCGGTGATGTCTTCCGGTGTCAGGTCTTCCGCTTTGGCCTCGACCATGTGGCAGATCGCGTCGTACAGGTTGACCAGCCCCTGCCCACAGATCAGTCGCTCGTTGGAGACGCGCCCGTACTTGTGGTTGAGGTAGTCAAGGATGGCGATGTCCTCGGGCGAATGCGCGGCGAAGCCGGCATGGCCGCCTTCGGTCTGCAGCACGCTGCAATGGCCGCCGCGCACCAGCAGGCCGCCCACGCCCAGGCCGGTTCCGGGGCCGACGATGACGAAAGTCTGTTCGTCATGGGCGCCGATCAGCGGCCGTGCCACCGCGCCCACGTCGACCAGGTCATCGCCGTGGAGCAGGGTCACGGCCATGCTCTGGGCTGCGAAATCGTTGACCAGGTGCACGTATTCCAGATCGAGCGCGCTGGCGGTCTGCCGCGCGGAAATCGCCCACGGGTTGTTGGTGACCTTGACCGTTTCGCCATCGTCGATGCGCCCGGCGGCGGCAACAATCGCGCGGCTGACCTGCAGGCCGGTGTCCGCCAGATACTGCTTCGCGGTAGACACCAGCGACTCGTGCTCGGCCACGCGATAGCGCCGGATACTGTCGGTCAGCAGCGGCTGGCTGAGTGACGGGTCGGCCACGCCGAAACGGACATTGGTGCCACCGAGATCGACAAGCAGGGTGGGGGCGCTGCGGGACTGGCTCATGAAACTTCCTGGGTCGTTGAACCCCAAGCGTGCCGCCGTCACGCCGGTTAGTCCAGTGTTTTGCCTACCGTACGCCGGGGAATGTGTGACTGCATTTGTTCGCCGCAGACATCGACAGACGCATGCTCGCGACGCGGGTGGCACTGCGCGGCGTAAAATGGCACGGATTCCGTCGATGAGTATCAGCCATGAGTTTTCCCGCCATCCGCAAGCGCCGCATGCGTCGCGATGCTTTTTCCAGCGCACTGATGCGCGAGCACACCTTGCTGGTCAGCGACCTGATCATGGTGGCCTTCGTGATTGACGGTGAAGGCCAGCGCGAAGCGGTGCCCTCGATGCCGGGTGTCGAGCGGCTGTCGATCGACCAGCTGGTGCAGCTCGGTGGCGAGTGCGTGCGGCTGGGGATTCCGGCGCTGGCCTTGTTCCCCTCGCCCGGCGCCACGGTGAAAACCGAGGACGCCGCCGAGGCGTGGAACCCCGACGCGCTGATGCAGCGCGCCACCCGCGCACTGAAGGCGGCTTACCCCGAGTTGGGCCTGATCGGCGACGTGGCGCTCGATCCCTACACCACCCACGGCCAGGACGGACTGATCGACGCACACGGCTACGTGATGAACGAGCCCACCGTGGAGGCGCTGATCAAGATGTCGCTGGCCCAGGCCGACGCCGGCATGGATTTTGTGGCGCCGTCGGACATGATGGACGGCCGCATCGGTTCCATTCGTGATGCGCTGGAAGATGCCGGCCATATCCATACCCGCATCCTCGCCTACTCGGCCAAATATGCCTCGGCGTTCTACGGCCCGTTCCGCGATGCGGTGGGTTCCTCGGCCACCCTCGGCAAGGGCAACAAGCACACCTACCAGATGGATGTCGCCAACTCCGACGAGGCGTTGCACGAAGTCGAACTCGACATCAATGAAGGCGCCGACGCGGTCATGGTCAAG
>JBBQOR010000421.1:0-3234 GCA_038331055.1 Burkholderiales bacterium | reverse complement strand
GGTGACGAGGAGGCGGCGCTGGGGCATGGGGGGCGCAGTATCGCGCCGGCATGGCCTGACCCAAGATGACTATGCTGCGCACCAGGAGGCCAGACCATGCCCAAGGACCACATCCTCGCCCTCGACCAGGGCACCAGCAGTTCACGCGCCATCGTGTTCCACCGCAGCGGGCGCATCGTGGCGCAGGCGCAGCGCGAGTTCACGCAGCACTTCCCGCAGCCCGGCTGGGTGGAGCACGATGCGCTGGAGATCTGGAGCAGCCAGCTGGCCGTGGCGCGCCAGGCATTGACGGGCGCCGGGCTGGCCGCGACGGACATCGCCGCCATCGGCATCGCCAACCAGCGCGAAACCACCGTGCTGTGGCGGCGCGACAGCGGCCAGCCGGTGCACCGCGCCATCGTCTGGCAGGACCGCCGCACCGAGCCGCTGTGCGTGCAGCTGCGCGCCGCGGGGCTGGCCGACAAGGTGCGCGCCGCCACCGGGCTGGTCATCGACCCCTATTTCAGCGGCACCAAGCTGCGCTGGCTGCTCGACCACGTGCCCGGCGCGCACATCGCCGCCGCGCAGGGCGAGCTGGCCTTCGGCACGGTGGACAGCTGGCTGCTGTGGCAGCTCACGGGCGGGCAGGTGCATGCCACCGACGTCAGCAACGCCTCGCGCACGATGCTGTTCGACATCCGCCACAACCGCTGGGACCATGAGCTGCTGGCCGCGCTGCACGTGCCCGATTCGGTGCTGCCGCAGGTATTCGCCTCGGCACATGTCTACGGCCAGACCCACCCCGATCTGTTCGGCGCGCCGATCCCGATCGCCGGCATCGCGGGCGACCAGCAGGCCGCGCTGTTCGGCCAGGCCGGCTTCACGCCCGGGCTGGCGAAGAACACCTACGGCACCGGCTGCTTCATGCTGATGAACACCGGCGCGCACCTGCAGGCCTCGGGCCACGGGCTCATCAACACCTCGGCGGCGCAGGTGGACGCGACGCCACAGTTCGCGCTGGAGGGCAGCGTCTTCATCGGCGGCGCCGTGGTGCAGTGGCTGCGCGACGGGCTGGGCGCGATCCGCCACAGCGCCGACGTGCAGGCGCTGGCGGCCAGCGTGCCCGACAGCGGCGGCGTGCTCTTCGTGCCCGCCTTCACCGGCCTGGGCGCGCCCTACTGGCAGGCCGACGCACGCGGCGCGATCGTCGGGCTGACGCGCGGCAGCAGCGTGGCGCATATCGCGCGCGCGGCGCTGGAGAGCATCGCCTTCCAGAGCGCGGCGCTGCTGCAGGCGATGCAGGCCGACGCCGCCGCCGCCGGTGCCACGCCGGTGAGCGAGTTGCGCGTGGACGGCGGCGCCTGCGTCAACGATCTGCTGATGCAGTTCCAGGCCGACCTGCTGGGCCTGCCGGTGGTGCGCCCGCAGATCACCGAGACCACCGCGCTGGGCGCCGCCTTCCTCGCCGGGCTGGGCGTGGGCCTGTACGACAGCACGGCCGAGTTGGCCACGCTATGGCAGGCCGAGCGGCGCTTCGTGCCCACCCTGTCGCGCGACGAGGCGCACACGCGCATGGCGCAGTGGGAGCGGGCGGTGCGGCAGGCTACACCGGCAACTTGTGCTTCTTGAGCCACTCTTGCAGCGCAGTGTCCACACGGGTTTGCCATCCATCGCCCATGGCACGAAACCGGTCCACCACATCCTGCGATAGCCGGATGATGATGCGCGCCTTGGTCGGCGCTTTCCGGGCGCCCCGGACGCCCCGGACGCCGAGCTTGTGTTGCAACGCCACCGGAAGCGCGCGTGCGCCTTGAAACGACTTCAGGTCGTCGATCTTGATTCGCGGACTTCGCCGTCGGCATCAGTCAGGGGCGCAGGTCTTGGCATATCGCTTGACGTCTCGGGCATTGGCCTTTCGGAAACTGATCACCCGGATGCCATCGGTGGTCTCGGTGAAGCACAGGACATGCACCCGGGCACCCAGAAGTCCGATGGCGACCACCCGGGTCTGGCCGTAAACCTTGCGTTCATCGATCGCGAACAACGCCGACTCGACTCCGAAGTCAGCGGCCCGCTCGAAAGCGAGACCCCGAGCCGGATGTCGCGCTCGTTCTCAACCGACGTGCGGCCCCCTCACCCGCCCAGATCGGCACGCTCGAAGTCGATGCCGGCCAGCGGCCGCACCAGCGCGCCGGCGTCCAGCGCCCGCAGCGCCGCGCCGCTCTCGCCCGAGAGGTCACCCGCCACCACCACGCGCAACGCCTCGGCGCGCCAGTGGCGCTGTGCGAAAGCCTGCACCTGCGCCGGGGTGACGGCCTGCACCTCGTCGACGTAGCCGCCCAGATCGGCCAGCGGCCGGCCTTGCGCCAGCAGCGAGCCCAGCACCGCGGCCATGCCGGCGCCGGTCTCGAGGCGGCGCGCGAAGCGCCCCACCAGCGTGGCCTGGCGGGCCGCCAGTTCGGCCGCCGCGGGCGGCTCCTGCGCCAGGCGCAGCACCTCGCTGCGCAGCAGTTCGGCCACCTGCGCCGCGGTGGCGTGCTGGGTCTGCGCCTGCGCCGTCCACAGGCCGCCGCCGGGCTGCATCTCGCCAGCCACCGAGACACCGTAGCTGAGCCCGCGCTTGATGCGCACCTCCTGGTTCAGGCGCGACGAGTAGCCGCCGCCGAGCACCGCGCTGGCCACCTCGGCGACGCGCCGCTCGGCGTCGCCCAGTGCCGCGAAGGGCGCCGCCAGCACGACACCGCTCTGACCGCTGCCGGGCATGTCCACCAGCACCAGCCGCTGCAGCGCCGAGGCCGGGGCCAGCGGCTCGACCGGTGCCAGCGCGGCACCCGAAGCCTGCCAGCCACCGAACAAGCGTTCCGCCAGCCGCAATGCGGCGGCAGCATCGATGTCGCCTGCCAGCAGCAGCACCGTGCGCTCTGGCCGATAGGCACTGCGGTGCAGCGCGCGCAGGTCGTCGATGCCGATACGCTGCAGCGAAGCCGGCGTGGCCGACGCCGCCCACGGCCCGCGCCCCCAGAACACGCGGCGCGCCGCCATCGCAGCCACCGAGCCCGGGCTGGCCAGCGTGAGTCGCAGTTCATCCAGCGTCTGGTCACGCGCGCGGGCCCACTCTTCGGCCTGCAGCAACGGCTGGCGCAGCAGGTCGGCCAGCAACGCCAGCGCCTGCGGCAGGCGCGGCGTGGTCACCGTCATGTGCAGGCTCGCGCTGCGCCAGCCGCTGCCGCTGTCGACGCTGGCCCCCAGCGCCTC
>JBBQOR010000420.1:0-3238 GCA_038331055.1 Burkholderiales bacterium | reverse complement strand
GCTGTGAGGCGGGCGTCGGGTGGCGGGGTCGCGCCGCCCGTGCGCCGCCTCGTGGCTTTCCCGGTTGTCGAGCCCGCGCCGTTGCGCCAAGCTACGAGGTTGCCGACGGCGATGCCGCCGGCGCCACCATAGACATCCAGGAGACCCGCCCATGAAGACCCCGACCCTGATCCGTTGGACCGCGGCGCTGGCCTGCGGCCTGGCATTCGCCGCCGCTGCGCACGCCCAGACCACGATGCGCATCAGCATCTCGATCGGCCAGAACTCGCACCAGGGGGTGGCCATCGACACCTTCGCGCGTGAGGTCGAGCGGCGCACGAACGGGCGCATCAAGGTGCAGGCCTTCTACGCCGGCGCCCTGGGTGGCGAGCGCGAGAGCATCGAGGCGGTGCAGCTGGGCACACAGGAGCTGACCTTCAGCTCCACCGGCCCGGTGCCCAACTTCGTGCCCGAGGCGCGCATCCTGGACATCCCCTTCATCTTCCGCGACAAGGCGCATGCCCGCGCCGTGCTCGACGGCCAGATCGGCCAGGACATGCTCAAGGCCTTCGACAGCAAGGGCTTCAAGGCGCTGGCCTGGGGCGAGAACGGCGTGCGCCACATGACCAACAGCAAGCGTGCGGTCAACGTGCCCGACGATCTGCGCGGTCTGAAGATGCGCACGATGGAGAACCCGGTGCACGTGGCGGCCTACAAGGGCTTCGGCATCGTCACCACGCCGATGGCTTTCCCCGAAGTCTTCACCGCGCTGCAGCAGGGCACCGTGGACGGCCAGGAGAACCCGCTGTCGGTGATCATGGCGGCCAAATTCGACCAGGTGCAAAAGCACCTGACGCTCACCGGCCACGTCTACAGCCCGGCCATCTTCCTGATGACCAAGGGCGCCTACGACAAGCTGACGCCGGCCGACCAGCAGGCCTTTCTGGCCGCCGCCGCCGAGGCCGTCAAGGCCAACCGTGCGCGTGTCGACGAGGACGACGCCAAGGGCGTGGCCGAGCTGCGCAGCAAGGGCATGTTGGTGGTCGAGAGCCCCGACCGGGCGCGCTTCCAGGCCGCACTGACGCCGGTCTATGTCGAGTTCGAGAAGCAGTTCGGCGCGGCCAACATCGAGCGCATCCGCAACGCCCGCTGAGCACACGCGTCGGGGTGAGACCGTGCGCGGTGCGCTGCTGAAGTTCGAGCGGGCCAGCACCGGGCTGGCCACTGTGCTGGCCTGCGCCATGCTGGCGCTGGCGGCCTCGCTCGGGCTGTGGCAGATCATCACCCGATTCATCCTCGAGCGGCCGGCCGAGTGGACCGAGGTGCTGATCCGCTTCAGCCTGATATGGATGGTCTTCCTCGGCGTGCCGAAGGCCTTTCGCATCGGCGCGATGGTCAGCGTGGACGTGCTTTACCGGCTGTCGGGGCCGCGCCTGCGCCGCGTCTTCGACAGCCTGCTCGCGCTGGCCACTCTGGTGCTGCTGTCGGTGATCCTCATCGTCGGCTGGCAGTACGCCTTGCGCGGCCGGGTGCAGACAGTCATCGGACTTGAAGGCGTGACGATGTTCTGGGCCTATCTGGCGCTGCCCGTGGGCGCCGTCTTCTCGGTCATCGCCGTGATCGGCAACTGGCTTGACCCGCAGCGCATGGAACTGGAGAACGCACAGTGACCGGCGCGATGCTCATCACGATGCTGCTGTGCTTCGCTTTCAGCGTCTCGGTGGCCGTGTCGATCGGGCTGGCCGCGCTGGTGGGCATCGAGGCCTCGAACGCCAACATCCTGCTCGCGGCCAAGGAGATGTTTTCCTCGCTCAACAAGTTTCCGCTCGCCGCGATCCCCTTCTTCATCCTCGCCGGCAACCTGATGGAGACCGGCGGCATCAGCCGGCGGCTGGTGGAGTTCGCCCGGAGCCTGGTCGGCGGTGTGCAGGGCGGTTTGCCGATGACCTGCGTGCTGGCCTGCATGATCTTCGCCGCCGTCTCCGGCTCGTCGGTGGCCACCACCTTTGCCATCGGCGCGATCCTGATCCCGGCCCTCATCAAGCGCGGCTATCCGACGCCCTATGCAGCTGCGCTGCAGGCCACCAGCGCCGAGCTGGGCGTGGTCATTCCGCCGTCGATTCCGCTGATCCTGTACGGCGTGGCCGCCGAGGTCTCGATCGGCGAGCTGTTCATCGCCGGCTTCGGCCCCGGGCTGCTGATCGGCGGCGCGCTGATGATCTTTGTCTATCTGTGGTGCAAGTGGAAGGGCTGGGGCAAGACCGACGGCGAAGGCCGCCTGCCGCTGTCCACCGCCGCCAGCGATCTGGGCTTCGTGATCGGCTTCGTCGGCGTGGTCTGGCTCGCCCGCCGGCTGACGGAAGACGAGACCGTGCACCTGCTGGCGCCCGCCGCCTACCTGCTACTGTTCCTCGTCGTGCCGCCGTTGCGCCGCATCGCCTCCAGCCACGCAGGGCTGGCGCTGCTGATGCCGGTGATCATCCTGGGCGGCATCTACGGCGGCATCTTCACGCCCACCGAGGCCTCGGCAGTGGCGGTGTTCTATGCGCTGCTGGTGGGCATGGTGGTCTACCGCGAGATCGACCTGCCCAAGCTGGGCGCGATCCTGCGCAAGTCCGTCATCAGCAGTTCGGTGATCATGTTCATCATCGCCAACGCCGGGCTGTTTGCCTTCCTGATCACGCGTGCCGGCGTGCCGGCGGCCATCGGCACCTGGTTGCAGGCCGTGCTGCAGGACCCGCTGCTGTTCCTGCTGGGCGTCAACGCTGCGCTGTTCGTGATCGGCATGTTCATCGAGACCAGCGCGGCGATCATCGTGCTGGCGCCGATCCTTGCGCCGGTGGCGTTCCACTTCGGCATCGACCCGGTGCACTTCGGCATCGTGATGGTGGTCAACCTCGCGCTGGGCATGATCACGCCGCCCTTCGGCGTCAACCTGTTCGCCGCCTGCACCGTGGCGCGCATCTCGCTCGACCGCATCGTGCCGCCGCTGCTGCCCTTCGTCGGCGTCGTGGTGCTGTGCCTGATGGTGGTGACCTACGTGCCCGTGATCTCGCTCGGCCTGCGCGACCTGGTCTACCGTTAGCGCACCGACCGCGAGCCTTGGTATGGTGGCATCCGTCGCCATGCCGAGGAGCCCGTCGATGTTGATCCGCAATGCCACGCTGCCCGATGGGCGCAGCGGCGTCGACCTGCTGGTGCAGCAAGGCCGCATCGCCGCGATCGGGACGACACCCGGCCCGGCGCTGGCCGCGCCCGA
>JBBQOR010000419.1:0-3239 GCA_038331055.1 Burkholderiales bacterium | reverse complement strand
CGCGCCAGCAGCGCGTGGTTGGCCGGCAGCCAGACCCGCTGCGGGCTGCGCGTCAGCGTTTCTGCCACCAGCGCCTGCGGCTCGGCCAGCGCGTTGCTGAGCATGATCGCCACGTCCAGTTCGCCGTTGATCAGCAGGTGCTCGAGAAAGCGCGGCGTGTCCTCGGTGACGAAGACCTCCACCTGCGGATAGGCCCGGCGCAGGCGGCTGAAGACCTCGCTCAGGTAGTAACCGGCGACCAGGCTGGTGACGCCCACCGCCAGCGTGCCCGACAGGCCCGCCGCGCCCTCGGCGTCGCTCTCGCGCGTGGCATCGGCCACGCTGGCGATCACCTTGCGCGACGAGACCAGGAAGCGCTGGCCGCGTGGCGTCAGCTGCATGCCGCGCGAGCTGCGCTCGAACAGGCGCGCGCCGAGCTCGTCCTCCACCTCGTGCAGGCTCTTGGTGACCGCGCTCTGCGCGATGTTGAGCATGCGCGAGGCGGCGGCCACCGAGCCCGATTCGGCCACCGCGATGAAGTAGCGGAACTGGCGCAGCGTGATGTGCGAGGACATGCCGCGCAGCGCGCCTCAGGTGTCGCTGATGCCGAGTCGGGTCAGCAGCCCGTTGAGCTCGTCCAGCGAGTCGAAGCGGATGGCGATCTCGCCTTGCTCGCCGCGCCGCGTGCGGCGCTTGACGCGGATCTCCACTGCGGCGGCCAGGCGGTCGGCAAGCTGCTCCTCGAGCCGCGCCAGACCACGCGACTTGTCCTTCTGCACACGCAAGAGCGTGCCTTGCCGGCCGCCGCCGGCAGCGGCGCGGGCGACCAGCTTCTCGGCCTCGCGCACCGACAGCTTCTTCGCCGCCACCTCCTGCGCTGCCGTCAGCTGCTGCGCGCCGGACAGGCCCAGCAGGGCCCGCGCATGGCCCATGTCCAGGTCACCCGCAAGCAACATCTGCTGCACCGGCGCGGCCAGGTTGAGCAGCCGCAGCAGGTTGCTGGCCGCGCTGCGCGAGCGGCCGACAGACTTCGCCGCCTGCTCGTGCGTGAGGCCGAACTCGGTCACCAGCCGCTGCAGGCCCTGCGCCTCTTCCAGCGGGTTGAGGTCTTCGCGCTGCATGTTCTCGATCAGCGACATCACCGCGGCGGCCTCGTCGGGCACTTCGCGCACCAGCACCGGCACCTCGTCGAGACCGGCCAGCCGGGCGGCGCGCACACGGCGTTCGCCGGCGATGATTTCCCAGCGCCCGCCGGCGACCGGGCGCACCAGCACCGGCTGCATCACGCCCTGCGACTTGATGCTCTCGGCGAGCTCGTACAGCGCACCCTCGTCCATGCGCGTGCGCGGCTGGTACTTGCCGGGCTGCAGCAGATCGAGCTTCAGCGTCGGCGGCGCGGCGCCGCCGGCGGGCGGAGCGTCGCTGACCTTGGGGCCGAGCAGCGCTTCGAGTCCGAGGCCCAGGCCTTTGGGTTTCTTGGTGACCATCCGGGGATTCTCGCCGAGCCTCTATCGTCGATGCCCCTGGGCCCGAAGAAGAGTCGAGGCGGCTGCCGGAGAACGTGATGGACGCATTGCAGGGCGTGAAGGTGCTCGAACTCGGCCAGTTGATCGCCGGCCCCTTTGCCGGCAAGACGCTGGCCGACTTCGGTGCCGATGTGATCAAGGTCGAACCCGCGGACGGCGGCGACCCGCTGCGCCGCTGGCGGCTGCTGCGCGAGGGCACCTCGGTGTGGTGGGAGGTGCAGTCGCGCAACAAGCGCTCGCTGGCGCTGGACCTGCGCAGCGCCGAGGGCCAGGCGGCGGTGCGCGCGCTGGCGGCCGAGGCCGACGTGCTGATCGAGAACTTCAAGCCCGGCACGCTGGAAGGCTGGGGCCTGGGCTGGGGCGCGCTGCATGCGCTGAACCCGGGGCTGATCATGCTGCGCATCTCGGGCTTCGGGCAGACCGGGCCCTACGCGGCCAAACCAGGTTTCGGCGTGCTGGGCGAGGCGATGGGCGGCCTGCGCCACCTGAGCGGCGAGCCCGGCCGCGTGCCGGTGCGCGTGGGCGTGAGCCTCGGCGATACGCTGGCTGCGCTGCACGGCGTGATCGGCGTGCTCGGCGCGCTGCGCCACCGCGAGGTCAACGGCGGCCTGGGGCAGGTGGTCGACGTGGCGCTGTACGAGAGCGTCTTCAACGTGATGGAGAGCCTGCTGCCCGAGTACGACGCCTTCGGCGCGGTGCGCGGCGCCGCCGGCAGCGCGCTGCCGGGCATCGCCCCCAGCAACGCCTACCGCTGCGCGGCCGAGGCCTGGGTGCTGGTCGCCGGCAACGGCGACAGCATCTTCAGGCGGCTGATGCGCGCCATCGGCCGTGCCGACCTGGCCGACGACCCCGCGCTGGCCGGCAACGAGGGCCGGGTGGCGCGCGTGGCCGAGATCGACGCCGCCATCGGCGCGTGGACGCTGGCGCGGCCGATCGACGCGGTGATCGGCACGCTGGAAGCGGCCGGCGTGCCGGTGGGACGCATCTACACGGTGGCCGACATCGCCGCCGATGCGCAGTACCAGGCGCGCGGCATGATCGTGCAGAGCCACGACGCCGACGGCCGGCCGCTGAAGGTGCCGGGCATCGTGCCCAAGCTCAGCGCCACGCCCGGGCGCCTGGTGCACCCGGCACCGCGGCTGGGCGAGCACAACGACGAGGTGCTGGGCGCCAGCGGCTGGCCGCCGCGGCGCAGCTGAGACTCTGTTCGACAGCCCCTACTTCCAGCGCACCGGCTCCACCACCACGCTGCCGCGCGTGTGGCTCATCGTCAGCGCGCCGTCCTGCACCGTGGCTTGCAACTGCATGCTGCGCTCGGCCAGCGCGGCCAGCGCCTGCGTGGCCTCGGCGGGCATGCGCCAGACCTGCAGCCGCGACAGCCGCGTGAGCCGGCTCTCGATGCCGCGCCACCAGATCTCGGCCGCCGCGCTGAAGGCGTAGACGATCACCTCGTCGGCGCGGCTGCAGGCGCGCACCAGCGGCTTCTCTTCGGGCTGGCCGACCTCGATCCACAGCCGCTTGCGGCCGGTGTAGTCGGTGAGGTGCACGTCGGGGTCGTCGGCGTCGGACAGGCCGGCGCCGAAGCCCAGCGTGGCATTGCCGCCGCACAGCGTCTGCAGCGCATGGGCGTGCAGCGCCAGCGCTGCCAGCCGGGCCATCATGCGTTCGTCGGTCTCGCTCGGGTGGCGGGCCAGCGTCAGTGCGTGATCCGCGTAGTAGCCGTGGTCGATGTCA
>JBBQOR010000418.1:0-3248 GCA_038331055.1 Burkholderiales bacterium | reverse complement strand
CCTTCGTCGCGCAGCGGGTCGTAGCCGGCGGTCAGCACCAGCGCCGGTGGCAGCCTTGTCAGATCAGGCGCGAGCAACGGCGAGGCGCGCCAGTCGCTCCACTGCGCGGCGTCGGCCATGTAGTGGCCGCGGTAGTAGGCGATGCTGTCCGCGGTCAGCAGGTAGCCCTGGCCGTTGACCGTGTGCGAGGGCGCCACGGCGCGCATGTCGGTGGCCGGATAGATCAGCAGCTGGAACGCCAGCGGCGTGCCGGCGTCGCGCTCGGCGATGGCCACCACCGCCGCCAGGTTGCCGCCGGCGCTGTCGCCGCCCACCGCGATGCGCATCGGGTCGATGCGCAGGGCCGCCGCCTGGCTGCGCGCCCACCGCGTGGCCGCGATGCAGTCATCCACCGCGGCCGGGAAGCGGTGCTCGGGGCCCAGCCGGTAGTCCACCGACAGCAGCGCGCAGCCGCTGGCGTTGCACAGTTCGCGGCAGGGCACGTCGTGGGTCTCGAGGTCACCGATGGTCCAGCCACCGCCGTGGAAGAAAACCAGCAGCGGCAACACCGCCGCCGACGCGGCACCGAAGGGCCGGTACAGGCGCACGCTGACCGGGCCGTGCGGGCCGGCGGCGGACAAGGTCTGCACTTCGGCCACCGGCTGCGCCGCGGTCTGGGTGAAGCCCTTGCGCTCGACGTAGAGACGGCGCGCCTCGGCCGGGCTGAGGGTGTGCACGGGCGGCGCCGCGCGTTCGATCATCAGGTCGATCAGCGCGCGGGCCTGCGGGTCGAGCATCTTCGGTCTCCTTCGGTGGCGCGGCAGTGTAGCCAGCCAGGGCTCCATGCCGGGCCACCGGTGCGTCGACGACGACCATGCCTGGGTGGCGATGGCGGTATGTCGACGCTGACCTGGCCTGAGGCCGGGTCAGCGCGCCTTCAGGCGAATTCCTGCCGCACCGCTGGCGACATCAGCCGGCGCACGATCCACGCCAGCAGCAGGCAGCCCGCCAGCGTGAGCGACACGCCCATCACCTGCGCCGCGGCGGCGAAACCGCCGAACACATCGGCCGCTTGCGGCGGGAAGGCGCCGACACGCAGCGTGGCCGCCACCAGCGCCTGCACCACCTCGTGCTGCAGCCACAGCCCGGCCAGGTTGGCCGCGATGCTCAGCAGCAACAGCGCGATGAAGACGCGGCGCGCCCATTCCACACGCAGCAGCAGCCCGACCGCGCAAGCCAGCAGCGAGACCGAGACCGCGAAGCCCGTGCCCACCACCCACGGCAGGTAGTCGAGCAGCCAGCCGGTGACCAGCGGCAACGAAGCGCCACCGGCGCGCCACTGCGGCATGAACGAGGCCACCGCCGCGTTCTGCACCAGCGCCACGACGCTGGTCATCGACGCGAGCACGATGAAAGCCCAGGCCGTGATGGTCACGAACAATGAGCGCGATCCGACATAGATGGTCTGCGGCATGGCGGTTCTCCCTGACACCTCTGACACGCGATACGAGCAGCGCCATGATGGCGCGCTTACATGACAGCAATTGGACGGCAATCACCCTCGTTGCGCGATCCCCACGATGGGCGACTCCCCGCAATCGAGGGGATGACCGTCTGCATCGCGCGACAGTCGCGGCGCAGCGCCGGTCGGTGCCGACCCGGGCGCAGGGGTCGGCTGCGCGGCTAGCATGCGGTCCATGACCATTGCCTTGTCGCAGGCTGCGCCCGCCAGCCTGATCACACCCGCTGCGCTGCTCGACGAGCCGCGGCTGATGCACAACCTGCGCCGCATGCAGCAGCGGATGGACACACTGGGCGTCGCCTTGCGGCCGCACGTGAAGACGGCCAAGTGCATCGAGGTGGCGCAGCGCCAGCGTGCGCTGGGCGCACGCGGCATCACGGTGTCCACGCTGAAGGAGGCCGCAGCCTTCTTTGACGCCGGCTTCGACGACATCCTGTACGCCGTGGGCATCGCGCCGGGCAAGCTCGACGCCGTACGCGCGTTGCGCCAGCGCGGCTGCCGGCTCACGGTGCTGGTCGACTCGGTGGCTGCAGCGGAGGCGGTAGTGCAGGCCGTGGTGCAGGCGGAGAGGCAGGCGGAGAGGCAGGCCGATGCGGCACTCGAGGTGCTGATCGAGATCGACACCGACGACCACCGCGCCGGCGTCAAGCCCGACGCCGGCGTGCTGCTGGACATCGGCCGCACGCTGCACCGCGGCGGCGCGGTGTTGCGCGGCGTGATGACGCACGCTGGCGCCTCCTACGAGTGCTACACGTCCGAAGCGCTGGCCGCCATGGCGGAACAAGAGCGCGCCGGCTGCGTGCAAGCCGCCGAGCGCCTGCGCGCGGCCGGCCTGCCCTGCCCGGTGGTCAGCGTGGGCTCGACGCCCTCGGCGCTGTCGGCCAGGCGGCTGGACGGCGTGACCGAGGTGCGCGCCGGGGTCTATGTGTTCCATGATCTGGTGATGGTCAACGTCGGCGTGGCCGGCCTGGAGGAGCTTGCGCTGTCGGTGCTGGCCAGCGTGATCGGCCACCGGCCCGACAAGGGCTGGGTGCTGGTGGACGCCGGCTGGATGGCGATGAGCCGTGACCGCGGCACGCAGACCCAGCCAGTGGACTACGGCTACGGCGCGGTGTGCGACGAAGCCGGCCAGCCGATCGACGGCCTGGTGATGTCTTCGGCCAACCAGGAACACGGTGTGCTGAGCTGGCGCGACGGCCGCATCGACCCGGCGCTGATGGAACGTTTTGCGCTGGGCACCCGGCTGCGCATCCTGCCCAACCACGCGTGCGCGACGGCGGCGCAGTTCGGGCACTACGCTGTGTTGACGGCCGACGGCACACTGGCGCAGTGGGAGCGCATGAATGGCTGGTGAGAGCCGGGCAGCGATGGGCCGTTTGACGGCGCGCGTGCTGAAACGCGCGGCGGCGGCGCTGCTGTGCGGCGCGTGCACCAGCGCGGCGCTTGCGCAACCGCAACCGCAACCGCAACCGCAACCGCTCGACCGCGAACGTGCGATGTCGGTGACGCTCGGCTTCGAGACCGTTCGCCTGCCGGGCGGCGAGCGCATGGGGCTGCTGGGCGGCACGCTGCTGTTCGACGTGGGCCAGGGCTGGTGGCTGGGCCCCGCGGCCTACGGTGCGGCCAGCGGCGAACGCGGCGGGTTGTTCGTCGGCGGCGTCGAAGTGCAGCACCGCTGGCGCCTGGGCGGTGGTCAGCTGGCCGCCGGGCTGTATGCCGGCGGCGGCGGCGGGGGCGCGGCGCCGGG
>JBBQOR010000417.1:0-3258 GCA_038331055.1 Burkholderiales bacterium | reverse complement strand
GCGTCGGCGGCCAGCAACCCGTACTGTTGCAGCAGCGCGTCCACTTGCGGGGCGCGGCCACGGAAGGCCCTGAAGCTCTCCAGCATCGGTCGGCTGCCGCCCACTTCCAGCACGGTCTCGCGGAACCGGCGCCCGGTGGCGGGGTCGAATACGCCGGCCTCCTCGAAGGCGGCAAAGGCGTCGGCCGAGAGCACGTCGGCCCAGTCATAGCCGTAGAAGCCCGCCGCGTAACTGCCGTCGAACAGGTGGCCGAAGCTGTGCGGATAGCGCTCGAAGGCTGCGGGCGGCCACACCGCAGCCTCGCGCCGCGCCAGCGCCATCGCGCCATGCACATCGTGCGCACCCTCGCTGCCCAGGTGCAGGTGCAGGTCGAACAACGCGTACTCGACGCTGTGCATCAGGCGCAGGCCGGACTGGAAGCGGCGCGTGGACAGCAGCCGGTCGAAAAGCGCCCGCGGCAGCGGCGTGCCGTCGTCCACATGCCCGCTGAGGCCCTCGAGCACCGGCCACTGCCAGGCGAAGTTCTCCATGAACTGGCTGGGCAGCTCGACTGCATCCCACTCGACGCCGCGGATGCCCGAGACGGCGAGCTCGTCCACCTGCGTCAGCACCTGATGCAGCGCATGGCCGAACTCGTGGAACAGCGTCAACACGTCACCGTGCGACAGCAGCGGTGGCCGCGCGCCGACCGCGGGCGAGAAGTTGCACACCACTGCAGCCACCGGATGCTGCAGCCGGCCGTCGTCTGGCCGCTGCCAACGGTCGACGAGGTTGTCCATCCAGGCGCCGGGCTGCTTGCCGCTGCGCGCCAGCAGGTCCAGCGCCAGCAGGCCGATCGGCTGGCCCGCGCGCTCGACCTCGTAGGCTGCGGCGTCGGCGTGCCACAAAGGTGTCGCGGGCGCTGGACGCAGCGTCACGTCGAACAACGAGCCGAGCAGCCGCATCAGGCCATCGAGCACACGCGGCAGCGGGAAGTACAGGCGCAGTGCCTGCTCACTGACCTCGTAGCGCCGCTCGCGCAGACGCTCGGCGGCGTAACGGCGATCCCAGGGCTGCAGTTCGGCGAGGCCGAGTTCTTCGCTGGCGAACTCACGCAGAGCCTGCGCCTGCGCCTCGGCGGCCGGCCGCGCGCGCTGCGCCAGGTCGTGCAGGAAGCTCATCACCTGCGCCGGCGATTCGGCCATCTTCGGCACCAGCGAAAGATGGGCGTAGCTCGGCTGGCCGAGCAGTGCGGCTTCTTCGCGGCGCAGCGCCAGCAGCTCGTCGATGGTCGCGCTGTTGTCCAGCGCCGGGTCGCCGAGCTCGCTGCACAGCGTGGTCTGCGCGGTGAACAAGGTGCGGCGCAGTTCGCGGTCATGCGCGTGGCGCAGCACCGGCCACAGCATCGGCTCTTGCAGCCCGAGTCTGAAGCCGGGCACTCCGGCGGCCCGCGCGGCTTCGCGCGCGGCCTCGCGCACATCGTCCGGCAGGCCGTCCAGCTGCGCCTCCTGGACATCGACGAACCAGCCGTCGGTGGCGTCCATCACGCGCTCGCCGAACTGCTGACACAACTCGGCCGACCGTTCGCGGATCTGCGCAAAGCGCTCTCGCGCGGGGCCTTGAAGTTCAGCGCCTTCGAGCACGAAGTCGCGCAGCGCATCGGCCACCACCTTGCGCCGTACCGGGCCGAGCGCGGCCATCACGGGCGCTGAGGCGGCGATCGCCCGCGTCTTTTCGTGGCGCCCGGCGTCGGCGCCCAGCCGGGTCAGCAAGTCGGTGACACGCGCCAAGTTGTCGGCGTAAGCAGCGCGCCAGGGCGGCGTGTCGGCGACGGCGTGCAAGTGCGCCACGGCGCCCCAGGCGCGCCGCAGCCGCTCGACCGGCACCTCCAGCAGCGCAGACAGCGTGTCGTAGTCGGCCGCCTCGGCGTCGTCGCCGGCGCGGGCCAGCGCGGCGTGGGCGTCGGCCAGCAGCACATCCAGCGCGGGCGCCACGTGCGCGGGTTGCAGCGCGCTGAAGTCGGGCAGCCCTTGGGCCTGCAGCAGCGGATTGTTCATTGGTGCACCCTCGCGCTGCGCTCAGCGGCCTCGGCGGCCTCGGCGGCTTCAACCGTGTTCGCCAGCAGCATGGTGATGGTCATCGGGCCGACGCCGCCGGGCACCGGCGTGATCCAGCCGGCGATTTCGCGCACCGCGGCGAAGTCGACATCGCCGCACAGCTTGCCCTGCTCGTCGCGGTTGATGCCGACGTCGTTGACCACCGCGCCGGGCTTGACCATGTTGGCCGTCAGCGTGCCGCGGCGGCCGACCGCGGCCACCACCACGTCGGCCCGGCGTGTGTGCGCCGCCAGATCGGTGGTGCGGCTGTGGCAGACAGTGACGGTGGCGTCGGCCTGCAGCAGCAGCAGTGCCATCGGCTTGCCCACGGTGGCGCTGCGCCCGATCACCACCGCATGCGTGCCGCGCAGGCCGACGCCGGTGGACTCGATGAGCTTCATGCAGCCGGCGGGCGTGCAGGGCCGCATCCCCGGCAGGCCGGCCATCAACTCGCCGCCGGACAGCAGCGAGTAGCCGTCGACGTCCTTGCGCGGGTCGATCGCCGCCACCACGCGGCCGGGGTCGATCTGGCGAGGCAACGGCATCTGCACCAGGATGCCGTGGATGGCAGGGTCGGCGTTCAGCGCAGCAATGCGATCCAGCAGCGCGGCCTCGGGCAGCGTGGCGTCATGGCGTTCGAGCACCGAGTGCAGGCCGCTGTCCTGGCAGGCCTTGACCTTGTTGCGCACGTAGACCGCGCTGGCCGGGTCGTCGCCCACCAGCAGCACGGCCAGGCCCGGCGGGCGGCCGCGCGCGGAGAGACGGGCGGCGCGCTCGCCGGTCTGCAGCCGCAAGTCGCGCGAAAGCGCGACGCCGTCGATCAGGCGGGCGGTCATTCCGGGGGCAAGGTGGAGTGCGGGGCGGGGTGCGGGGCGGTCTGCCGCCGGATCCTGCTCAGCTCTTGCTCTGCGCGCCGAGGGCGATCTTCAGCAGATCAGCCACCGTGTTGGCGTTGAGCTTTTCCATGATATTGGCGCGGTGCGCCTCCACCGTCTTGATGCTGATGCCCAGGTCGTCGGCGATCTGCTTGTTCAGCCGGCCAGCGACGATGCGCTCGAGCACCTGCGCCTCACGCGTGGTCAGGCGCGACAGCAGCGCGTCGCGGCTGGCTTGCTCCTGGTGCTGGCTAAAGGCGGCGCGCGCCTGCTCGAGCATGCGCTCGACCAGGCCGAGAAGTTCTTCT
>JBBQOR010000416.1:0-3275 GCA_038331055.1 Burkholderiales bacterium | reverse complement strand
GAAAGAATTGCCATGGCACTGGGCCTGGAGCGACAGCTTCATCGGCCAGATGCTGCTGGTGATTTTGGTGCCCGGCCTGCTGGCCTTCGTGTTCGGCTACTTCGCCTTCCGCTCGCGCATCAAGGGCGTGTACTTCAGCATCATCACGCAGGCGCTGACCTTCGCCGCGATGCTGCTGTTCTTCCGCAACGAGACCGGCTTCGGCGGCAACAACGGCTTCACCGACTTCAAGCGCGTGCTCGGCGTGCCGCTGAACACACCCGGCATGCGCGTGTTCCTGTGCGTGCTCAGCGGGGTGGTGCTGATCGGCTTCTTCCTGATGTCGCGCGCCATCGTCAACAGCCGCTTCGGCCGTGTGCTGCAGGCCATCCGCGACGCCGAGACGCGCGTGATGTTCACCGGCTACGACCCGGTGGCCTACAAGCTGGCCATCTGGACGCTGAGCGCGATGATGTGCGGCGTGGCCGGCGCGTTGTACGTGCCGCAGGTGGGCATCATCAACCCGGGCGAGATGAGCCCGGCGGCCGGCATCGAGATCGCCATCTGGGCGGCCGTGGGCGGGCGCGGCACGCTGATCGGGCCGATCGTCGGCGCCTTCTTCGTCAACGGCGCGAAGAGCTGGTTCACGGTCGCCTTCCCCGAGTTCTGGCTGTACTTTCTGGGCGCCCTGTTCATCGCCGTGACGCTGTTCCTACCCAACGGCCTGGTCGGCCTGGCGGCCCAACTGCGCAAACGCGTGGGCGCGCGATGACGCCTGATCTGATGCAGGCCGGCGCGCAACGCCTGGCCGCCCATCAGCAGCGTGTGCCGGCGGGCGGCGGCCGTCAGGAACGCTTTCGCCGCGCGCAGGCGGCCGGTGAGCCCGACTTCGGCAACGGCGTCGCGCTGTACCTGGACGACGTCACCGTCAGCTTCGACGGCTTCAAGGCACTGAACGCGCTCTCGCTGGCCATCGACGTGGGTGAACTGCGCTGCGTGATCGGCCCCAACGGCGCAGGCAAGACGACGATGATGGACTGCATCACGGGCAAGACCCGGCCCGACAGCGGGCGCGTCTTCTTCGGCTCCAACATCGACCTGCTGCGCCTGACCGAGCCGGGCATCGCGCAGGCCGGCATCGGCCGCAAGTTTCAGAAGCCCACGGTCTACGAACAGCTCTCGGTATTCCAGAACCTCGAACTCGCGTTGCGCGACGACCGCCGCGTGCGCGCCACGCTGCTGGCGCGTCTGTCGCCCGCCCAGCGCGAGCGCATCGACGAAGTGCTGCAGCTGATCCATCTCAAGGACGAGGCCGGGCGTACCGCCGGGCTGCTCAGCCACGGCCAGAAGCAATGGCTCGAGATCGGCATGCTGCTGGTGCAGGATCCCAAGCTGTTGCTGCTCGACGAGCCGGTGGCCGGCATGACCGATGAAGAGACCGAGCGCACCGCCGAGCTCTTCCTGTCGCTCGAAGGCAAGCACTCGCTGGTGGTGGTCGAGCACGACATGAAGTTCGTCGACCAGCTGACCCAGGGGCGCAAGAAGGTCACCGTACTGCACGAGGGCCGCGTGCTGGCCGAAGGGACTCTGGCGCAGGTGCAGAACGACGAGAAGGTGGTCGAGGTCTACCTCGGCCGCTGATGGAACGAGCCGACCGATGCTGACCGTCGAAGGCCTCAACCAGTACTACGGCGGCTCGCACATCGTGCGCGATCTGGGCTTCGAGGCGCGCGCGGGCGAGGTGACGGTGATCCTCGGCCGCAACGGTGTGGGCAAGACCACGCTGCTCAAGAGCCTGATGGGCGTAGTGCCGGTGAAGAGCGGCCGCGTGATGCTGGGCGCGCTGGAGATCACGCGCGCCACGCCCTACGAGCGCGTGCGTGCCGGCATCGGCTACGTCCCGCAGGGGCGCGAGATCTTCGGCCGCCTGACGGTGGACGAGAACCTGCGCATGGGCCTGGCCACGCGGCCCCGCGGCACCGCCATCCCGGCGGAATTGTTCGAGCTGTTCCCGGTGCTCAGGCAGATGATCGGCCGCCGCGGCGGCGACCTTTCCGGCGGCCAGCAGCAGCAGCTCGCCATCGCCCGGGCGCTGGCTGCGGGGCCCAGGCTGCTGATGCTCGACGAGCCGACCGAGGGCATCCAGCCCAGCATCATCAAGGACATCGGCCGCGTCATCCGGCGCCTGGCCGAACGCGGCATGGACGGCCAGCCGATGGCTGTGGTGCTGGTCGAGCAGTACTACGACTTCGCCGCCGAGCTGGCCGACCAGTATCTGGTGATGGAGCGCGGCGAGGTGGTGCAGCGCGGCCTGGGCAAGGACATGGAAGCCGACCAGGTGCGCCAGAGAATGTCGATCTGAAGTCGATCCGAGGTCGATCTGAAGTTGTCTTGAAGCACCGGTCGGCCCGCCGTGCGGTTGGCGGGCCGACCGGGATTCAACGCGTTGTCGGCGCCTTGGCCATGGCGACGGCCGCGGCCTCGAATTCGGCCGGCAGTGCCAGCGCCATCACGGCGCTGAACAGCACGGCCGTCGTGCACACGGCTGCGGCGCCGGCCCACAGCCTCAGGCGCAGACGGGGTGTCCAGGGTTGATGCATGGCGGTTTCCTCGGTGCAGGGCGCGACATGCGCCCCTGCCTTGGATACGCCGTCCTGAGGCGCAAGCGGACAGAAGCCGTCGGCGCCGCCGCCGGGGCAATGCAGCCGGGCTCGGCCAGGCCCCGGCCCCGGCCTCAGCCAGCGCGCAAGGGTGCAAGCGCCTGGCGCAGCACCTCGGCCGAACGCTGCAGCGCGGCGTGTTCGGCTTCGTCCATCGCCGGCACCAACACGCGCACGGCGCCGTCACGGCCCACCACCGCGGGCAGCGACAGCGCGACATCAGGCAGCCCCAGGGCACCCTGCTGAAGGCGCGAGACCGTGAGCACGCGCTCCTCTCCGCGCAGCATGCTGCGCAGCAGGTTGGCCGTCACCAGCCCGATGGCGTGGTTGGTGGCGCCCTTGCGCTGGATCACCTCGTAGGCGGCGCGCTTCACCTCGTGCGCCAGGCCGGCTTCGGCGCCGCGGTCCCAGCCCGGCCAGTCGCGCAGCGGCACGCCGCCCACACCCGCCCCAGACCACAGCACCACCGCGGAGTCACCATGTTCGCCTACCACCTGCGCGTGGATCGACTGCGTGGCCAGGCCCAGCGTGCGGCCGAGCATCTGGCGCAGCCGCGCGGTGTCGAGCGTGGTGCCGGTGCCGATCACGCGCTCCGGCGGCAGCCCGCTGGCCTCGGTCATCAACTGCGTGAGCACA
>JBBQOR010000415.1:0-3278 GCA_038331055.1 Burkholderiales bacterium | reverse complement strand
GCGATGCCGTCGCGGTCTTGCTGCAGCGCGGCGATGCTGAAGTGCAGGTGCCCGCCGGCTTGCTCGCGGCTGCGCAGCAGCTCGATCTGGCGCGTGATCTGCCCGGCGCTGAAGGGGTCTCGCTCGCGCCCGATGGCGCTGGTGAACAGGCCCGGCCAGACATGCCGGCGCTGCGGGTTGCGGCCCAGCCAATAGTCCAGCAACGGCGCGAAAGCCTGGGCGCGGCGCTCGATCGGCCAGTACAGCTGCGGCGCCAGGTAGTCGAGCCAGCCTTCGGCCAGCCAGCGCTCGACATCGGCGTACAGCCGGTCGTACTGGCTGAAGCCCTCGATGCCCGGCGGCCTGAAGGACGGCCGCCCGATGCCGAAGGGGCTGATGCCCACGCGCACGGCAGGGCGCACGCGGCGCACGGTGGCGTAGAGCTCACGCACCAGGCGGTCGACGTTGTCGCGCCGCCAGTCGTCGCGCGCCAGTCCACCACCGGCCTTGAGGTAGCGCACCCAGGGCGGGTCGTCGGGGAACGGCTGGTCGGCGACCGGGTAGGGATAGAAGTAATCGTCGATGTGCACGCCGTCGATGTCGTAACGGCGCAGCACGTCCTCCACCACCGCCAGCGTGTGCGTGGCGGCTTCGGGTTCGCCGGGGTCCATCCACAGCCACTCGGCGTAGCTGCGCACCAGATCGGGACGGCGGCGCGCGATGTGCGAGGCAGCAAGCGCAGAACGCGCCGACGGGTGCCGCGCCCGGTAAGGGTTGAACCAGGCGTGCAGCTCGAGCCCGCGCCGATGCGCCTGCTCAACCCAGAAAGCCAGTGGGTCCCAGGCCGGGGCCGGCGGCTCGCCCTGCGTGCCGCTGAGGAACTCGCTCCACGGCTCCAGCGCCGAGGGGTACAGCGCATCGGCGGCCGGGCGCACCTGCAGCACCAGCGCGTTCAGGCCCAGGCGCTGCGCCAGGTCCAGCAGTGCCAGCGCCTCGCGCTGCTGCATCGCGCCGGGCAGCCCCGGGCGGCTGGGCCAGTCGATGTTGGCGACCGTGGCGACCCAGGCGGCGCGGAACTCGCGTGCTGGCGCGGGGGGCCAGTCCTCGGGCCCCAGGCTGCCGTCGGCGGGCTCGCGCGGCGGCACCGGGGCCGGTGGCGCCACGCTGGCGCAGCCACTCAGCGCGGCGGCGGCCGTGATCAGGGTGCGGCGAAGCATGGGCGGTGTTCGGGACGGAGCAGGTGGGAGTTCAGAGCGCAGGCCCGCGAGTGTGCCGGCACGCCGGTCGACAAACCAGGCGCCGAACCAGGCGCCAAACCAGGCGCCAAACCAGCGGCGTCGCCGAGTGGCGTATCTTCGCGCCCTGTCCCACCCACCGCGGGCGGCAAGCCCCCTGCTCATGACCATTGCCTGGACCCAATTCACGCCGTGGAGCGCGCTGATCGGCGGCCTGCTGATCGGCCTCGCCTCAGCCCTCTTCATCCTGGGCAACGGCCGCATCGCCGGCATCAGCGGCATCGTGGCAAGCCCGCTGCGCGCGCTGTTGACGCGCGCCAGTCTGCGGCCCGAGCGCACGCGGCTGCTGTTCATTGCCGGGCTGCTGGCCGCGCCCTGGGTCTGGCAGCTGTTCGCGCCGCTGCCTGCCGCCACGGTGGATGTGGGCACTGCCGGCCTGGTCGCCGCCGGGCTGCTGGTGGGCGTGGGCACGAGGATGGGTGGCGGCTGCACCAGCGGCCACGGCGTGTGCGGGCTCAGCCGGCTTTCGCTGCGCTCGCTGGCCAACGTGCTGGCCTTCATGGGCGCCGGCTTCGTCAGCGTCTACGTGCTGCGGCACCTGCTGTGAGCAGCTCGGGCATGGGCAGGGTTTTCGCGCTGATCAGCGGCCTGGTCTTCGGGCTCGGTCTGATTGCCGGCGGCATGACCGACCCGTCCAAGGTCAAGGGCTTCCTCGATCTGGCGGGCGCCTGGGACCCCAGCCTGGCGCTGGTGATGGGCGGCGCCATCGCGGTGGGGCTGTTCGCTTTCGCCGCCGCGCGGCGGCGGCGGCGGTCTTGGAGCGGCGATGCGATCGAGCTGCCGCCGGCCATTGCCATCGACGCCCGGCTGATGGGCGGGGGTGTGCTGTTCGGCATCGGCTGGGGCATCGGCGGCTTCTGCCCCGGGCCGGCGCTGGTGGCGCTGGCCAGCGGTCTGGCGCCGGCGGCGGTATTCGTTGCGGCGATGCTCGCCGGCATGCTGCTGCACGACCGGTGGCTCGCGCCGCGTTGAGGCGCACGTCCGATCAGGCCGGCGCGGCGGTCAGCGCATCGAGGATCGCGGCGCTCTCGGCGTCGGGCTGGCCGCTGTAGTTGGACGGCCGCCAGCGCATCTGGAAGTTCATCAGCACGCGCCGCGTGGCCTCGTCGAACTGGCCGCTTTGCGGCGTGCGGTAGCCATGCCGCGCGAGTTGTCGCTGAAACCAGCCGATGTCGGGCAACGTGCCTTCGTGCAGCGCGCGCCGCGCAGCCAGCCGCATCGGGTCGGGCCAGGGTTGCGCCAGGCCGGCGTCGGCCAGACGCTTCCAGGGGAAGGTCGGCCCCGGGTCCTCTTTCTGCTGCGGCGAGACCTCGCCATGGCCGAGCACACGCTCGGGGCGGATCCGGTGGCGCGCCATGATGTCGCGCACCAGCGGCAGCAACACCTCGATCTGCCGCTCGGGGAAGGGCAGGTACTGGCGCTCGCCGTCGGGCCGCAGCGCAAAGCCCGGGTGCACGATCTCGATGCCCACGCTGCTGCTGTTCAGGCGCCCGTTCTCGCCCCAGGCGCTGGGCCCGGAATGCCAGGCGCGGCGACTCTCGTCGACCAGCCTGAACAGGCGCGGCGGCGTCTCGTCGCTGAGCAGGTAGTGCGCCGAGACCAGGTTGCGCGTAAGGATGCGCAGCGAGGCCTCGAAGTTGGCGACGGTGTAGTGGATGACCAGAAACAGCACGCGGCTGTCCTGCCCCTGCGCCACCTCGGTGGTGATGATCGGCGTGCCGCCCGACGTGGCCTCCGGGGCCGGTGCGTCAAGGCTGGCGCAGCCCGCGGCCCAGGGCAGGGGCAGCAGGGCCGGGGCGAGCGTGAGCAGGCGTCGTCTTTGCATCAGTGGGGGCCATTCTGCGGGCAGCGGCAGAATCCGCGCCCATGCTGACGCTGCGCCGTGCCCTGGCCGCCACCCTGTGCTGCGGCATGCTGGCGACGCAAGTGCGGGCTCAGGCGCTGCCGGCGGCGGTGAGCGTCGCGCTGGCCGCGGCCGGGGTGCCCGAGTCGGCTTTCGCCGCG
>JBBQOR010000414.1:0-3290 GCA_038331055.1 Burkholderiales bacterium | reverse complement strand
AGTCCTCGGCCACCAGCTGACGCGTGCCCTGGTGCTCGAAATCCCAGGGCGAGCGGCGCTCGGCCAGGGCTGCCGCGGTGAGCGTGTTCTCGCTGTGATAACGGTAGCGCCCCTGGGCGTCGCGCGCAAAGGCCGGGTGCGGCTGGTACAGGATGCCGGGCTTGATGCGCACGTCGTACACGCTCTCGGCCACCTGCTCGCCCGGCGCATCGGAGGGCAGCGTGCGGCCGTCCTTGTCCAGATAGCGCGGCGCGGCGATCTCCACCGCCGTCTTGGGCACCAGCGTGTACGGCCGCAGCAGGTAGTGGTAGCCGTAGGGCGGCTCGTAGATCTGGTAGGTGTAGGGCGTCTCGTTGTTCCAGTAGCTGGCCGTCGGGTCGAGATGGCGCGGCGAACGCTCGCTGAAGGCGCTGACCAGCGTATTGCTGCCCGCCACGTCGGCCGGCAGCGGGTTGTTGCTGCAGCCCGCGGCCAGCCCGAGCAACGCCAGCGCAGCCGCTCGCAGGTGTCGGCTCAGACCCATGCCAAGCGCCATCTCACCAGCCCACCAGCACGTTGCGCCCGTCGACCACCAGTTGCACCCTGGCGCCCACCGGCATCGTGACGTGGGTGGCGACATGGCCGAAGGGCAATCCCGTCAGCACCGGCGTGGTGGTGCGCGTGCGCAGCGCCGCGATGACGTCCTTCAGACCGTACCCGCGGTCCAGCGGCGACGGCTTCCAATTGCTGAACTCACCCAGCAGTACCGCCTTCTGCGCGCCGATGACGCCCGCCTGCAGCAACTGAAGCAGTTGCCGCTCGATGCGATAAGGGTGCTCGTTGACATCCTCCAGGAACAGGATGCCGCCCTTCACGCGCGGCCAGTGCGGTGTGCCCAGCAGCGAGCACAGCACCGTCAGATTGCCGCCCCACAGCGTGCCACGAGCCGCCAGCCCGTCGAAGCCGGCGCCGGTGCGAAAGCCCACCGCCTCCAGTGTGCCGTCCATCGCCTCGACGAAGCAGGCAGGTGTCACCGCGTCCAGCGTCTCGCGGCCGAAGTCATCCACGGCCAGCGGGCCGGCCCAGGTGGATGCGCCGGTGTGCGCCAACAGGCCCAGTTGCAGGGCCGTGAGATCGCTGTAGCCGACCCAGCGTGTGCCGCGCTCGACGCCTCGCGCAAGGCGCGCCCAGTCGATGCCGTCGAGCAGCCGGGTCATGCCGTAACCGCCGCGGGTGGCCATGGCGACGGACGGCGTGGCGTCGGCCACGCGGTGCAGCGCGGCCAGCCGGGTGGCGTCGTCGCCGGCGAATCGGCGGTGCCGGGCCAGCGCGGACTCGTCGACCTGCACCTCGAAGCCCAGCGTGCTCAGACGCTTGACGGCCAAACGCAAGGGGGCAGCGCGGGCCACCACGCCGGCGGGGGTGAACAGCGTGAGCGTGGTCATCGAGGACAGCGTGGCAGCGCGATTCAGGGGCCGGCCGCCGTGTGCGGCAGCTCGATCGCTTCGCCCGCCGGGATCGGCTCGGGATCGGCCACCGTGCTCGGCTCTGCATCTCCAGCCGAGGCCCGCTGCGCCCTGCGCCGGTCGGCAAAGAAGCCGCGCAGCAGCGCCCCGCACGGCTCGGCCAGGACGCCGCCGAGCACCTGGGTGCGGTGGTTCAGCCGCGGCTCGGCGAAGAGGTCGAGCACCGAGCCGGCGGCGCCGGTCTTGGGGTCGGCCGCGCCGAAGACGACACGGCCCACCCGCGCGTGCAGCAGCGCCATCGCGCACATCGCGCACGGCTCCAGCGTCACGTACAGCTCGCAGCCGGGCAGCCGGTAGTTGCCCAGCAGCGTGGCGGCATGGCGCAGGGCCACCAGTTCGGCATGCGCGCTCGGGTCGTGCGTGGTGATCGGCCGGTTGTAGCCGGTGGCCACCACCTGCAACGCGCCGTCGGCGGGGTCGCGGCGAAACACCACCGCGCCGACCGGCACCTCGCCGGCCAGCTGCGCATTCAGCGCCTGATCCAGCGCCAGACGCATCGCCCAGTCGTCGCGCGGGTCGGGCGCGGCAGGCTCACGCATCGCGGCGGGCGGTGGCCTGCTCGGGCTGCCCTCCCTGCTGTCCTCTCTGCTGTCCTCTCTGCTGTGCCCAGGCGGCGCGGCGATCAGCGCGTGCGCTCATCGCCCTGGCCTGCTCTGCCGCCACCCAGGCCGGCAGGTCCAGCCCAGCCAGCGCCTGTTGCATCGGCTGCAGCACCGCCGGCAGATCGTCGGCAGCACGCCGCCGGTAGGCACGGCCGAAGCCGTCGCGCTGCCACCAGCCGGTGTCCACCAGCCAGCGCCGCAGCTCGACATGGTCGGTGTCGAGGAACGCCGTCTCTGCCGTCAGGCATCGCTTGAGCGCCGTATTGACCTGCGCCTCGGAGTGCTCCACATCCACCGGGATGGCCGCTGCGGCCACCGCCAGTGCGAGCTGGCGCTGGGCTTCGCTCAGGCCGCCCAGCATCACGCCGGTCTTCACGACCAGCATCGACAGCGACGACACGGTGGGCTTCATCGACCAGCTCCTTTCGGGTCCACACAGGCATCGATTCTGCGCCCCGCCGGACGTCGCAGTCGGCGGCCTCAGCGTCGACGGAACCCGAAGAACTCTGCGCTGCAATCGGTCAACCGGCACCGGCATCGCGAACGATAGGCAGATGATTTTCACGCCGATGTCGGGCCGAGCCTGCGGGTAAGCCGTCGAGCCTGTCCAGGCCAGAGCTGTCGACGCCCGTCCTGGCGGACCGGATGGATCTGGCCTGCGGCGGCCCGAACCACCTGAGCGGGGCCACGCCTGAATCGCTGCGCTCTGTCGAGGCGCTGCTGCACACTGAAGCCCGCCTGAGCACCGCCCTCGGGCCGGTTCAGCCCAGATCGGCGCCATCGTCGCGCAAGCGCTGCTGCAGCGCGGCCAGCGTGAATGCACGGCGCACCCGCAGCGCCGCTGCAGTGCCCGCCGCCTGGCCCATGACGAAGCAGGCGCCGCTGGCGCGTGCAGCACTCTGGCCCAGGTGCTCCATGCCGGCGCAGCGGCCGGCGACCAGCAGGTTCTGCACCGCCACCGGCACCAGCATGCGCCAGGGCAGCTGGTTGTGCGCGTTGGCTGCATCAGAGGCAAAGCGCCACTGCACCCCGCCCGCGACATGTTGCTCGAGCGGCCAGGCGTTGAGGCCGATGCTGTCGTCGAAGCGCGCACCGTGCAGCACGTCGTCGCCGGTCAGCATGGTGCTGCACTGCACACGCCGCGTCTCACGCACGCCCACCTGCGCAGCGATCTCGGTGATCT
>JBBQOR010000413.1:0-3296 GCA_038331055.1 Burkholderiales bacterium | reverse complement strand
AAAAAGGCTGCGCCGGCCAAGAAGGCGGCGGCGAAGAAGCGTACGCCGAATGCGGCGTTCATGAAGGCGATGTCGCCGAGCCCCGCGCTGGCGGCGGTGATCGGGGACAAGGCGCTGCCGCGTACCGAGGTGACGCGCAAGGTCTGGGAGTACATCAAGAAGAACAGCCTTCAGGACCAGGCCAAGCGGACGATGATCAATGCCGATGCGAAGCTCAAGGTGATCTTCGGCAAGGCTCAGGTCACGATGTTCGAGATGACCAAGCTGATCAGCAATCATCTGAAGTAGAGCGAGGCGCAGGGCCGCCCGCCGGCTCTCGCACTGCTCAGGATTTCACGGGGCCCAGCGGGCCCCGTGCTCGTTAAGCGGCCCAGCGGGCGCTTCGCGGCTACCGGGCCTTGGCGCGCAGGCGCCACGCATGCAGCAGCGGCTCGGAGTAGCCGCTGGGTTGCGCGATGCCCTGGAACACCAGGTCGCAGGCCGCGCGAAAGGCCATCGAGGCCTTGAAGTGCCCGGCCATCGGCTGGTACAGCGTATCGGCCTCGTTCTGCCGGTCCACCACGGCGGCCATACGCTCGAAGGTCGAGCGCACCTGCGCCTCGCCGACCACGCCGTGCAGCAGCCAGTTGGCGATGTGCTGGCTGCTGATGCGCAGTGTCGCGCGGTCTTCCATCAGGCCCACGTCGTGCACATCGGGCACCTTCGAGCAGCCCACACCCTGGTCGACCCAGCGCACCACGTAGCCCAGGATGCCCTGCACGTTGTTGTCGAGCTCCTGCTGGATGTCGGCCGTGCTCCAGTCGCGCCGGGCGGCCACCGGCACGCTCAGCAGCGCCGGCAGCAGCCGCTCGCGTTCGGCATCGGCGTCGATCTGCTCGTGCTGCTGCTGCACGGCGGCCACGTCGACCTGGTGGTAGTGCAGCGCGTGCAGCGTGGCGGCGGTCGGGCTGGGCACCCAGGCGGTGTTGGCACCGGCTCTCGGGTGGCCGATCTTCTGCTCGAGCATGGCCGCCATCAGGTCGGGCATCGCCCACATGCCCTTGCCGATCTGCGCCTTGCCGCGCAGGCCGCAGGCCAGGCCGATGAGCACGTTCTGCCGCTCGTAGGCGGCGATCCACGCGCTCTGCTTCATGTCGCCCTTGCGGATCATCGCGCCGGCCTGCATCGCGCTGTGCATCTCGTCGCCGGTGCGGTCGAGGAAGCCGGTGTTGATGAAGGCCACGCGCGCCGACGCGGCCGCGATGCAGGCCTTCAGGTTGACGCTAGTGCGCCGCTCCTCGTCCATGATGCCCAGCTTGACGGTGTTCTCGGCGATGCCCAGCAGCGCCTCCACGCGGCCGAACAGTTCGCAGGCGAAGGCCACCTCGGCCGGGCCGTGCATCTTCGGCTTGACGATGTAGATCGAGCCGGCGCGCGAGTTGCGCCTGGACTGCAGATCGCGCAAGGCGATCGCCGTGGTCAGCACGGCGTCGAGGATGCCCTCGGGGATCTCGTGCCCGCCGTCGAGCAGGATGGCCGGGTTCGTCATCAGATGGCCAACGTTGCGCAGGAACAGCAGTGAACGGCCGTGCAGCACGAGTTCAGCTCCACCGGTTGCGTGGTATCGCCGGTCGGGGTTCAGGCCGCGGGTGAAGCTGCGCCCGCCCTTGCTCACCGCCTCGGTCAGTGTGCCGTCGACGATGCCCAGCCAGTTGCGGTAAGCCAGCACCTTGTCCTCGGCGTCGACCACGGCGACCGAGTCTTCGAGGTCGAGGATGGTCGATACCGCGCTCTCCAGCACCAGGTCGGAGATACCGGCGGCGTCGCCCGCGCCGATGGGCGTGCTGCGGTCGATGCGGATGTCGATGTGCAGCCCGTGGTGGCGCAGCAGTATCGAGGAGGGGCTGGCCGCCTCGCCCTGCCAGCCCGCGAACAGCGACGGGTCGGCCAGCGGCGCTTGGCTGCCACCCTTCAAGTGGGCCACCAGCCGGCCGGCGTCGATGCGGTAGGCGGCCACGTCGGCGTGTGAGGCACCGGCCAACGGCGCGGCCTGGTCGAGCACCCGCCGCGCGTAGGCCACCACCAGCGCGCCGCGCACCGGGTTGTAGTTTCCGCTCTTGCCCGCCCCTTCGGTTTCGGGCAGCACGTCGGTGCCGTACAGCGCGTCGTACAGCGAGCCCCAGCGTGCGTTGGCGGCGTTCAGCGCGTAGCGCGCGTTGGTGATCGGCACCACCAGCTGCGGGCCGGCCTGCCGCGCGATCTCTTCGTCGACGTTCGCCGTGGTGGCGTGCACGGCGCCGGGGGCGGGCACCAGGTAGCCGATGCGCTCGAGAAACGCACGGTAGGCCACCATGTCGTCGACCGGGCCCGGGTGCGCCCGGTGCCAGCCGTCGAGCTCGGCCTGCAGCCGGTCGCGCTCGGCCAGCAGGGCGGCATTCCTGGGTGCCAGGTCGTGCGCCAGCGCGTCGAAGCCGGCCCAGAAGGCGGCCGCGTCCAGGCCGCTGCCGGGCAGCACTTCATCGTCGATGAAGCGTGCCAGCGGCGCAGCCACCTGCAGGCGGTGGTGGCGGAGTCTTTCGGTCATGTCAGGGTCCTCGGGCGGTGCGCGGGCGGGGTGGGTTTCAGTTCGGCGGGAACAGATCGAGCACCTCGCGCAGGCTGCTCGCGCGGTGCGTGGGCTCGGTGCCCAGAGGGTCGAGCGGCAGCCCGGCCCGGTTGACCCACAAGGTGGTGTAGCCGTGCCAGGTGGCGCCGATGGCGTCCCAGCCGTTACTGGAGACGAACAGGATCTCGCGTGCCGGCATGCCCAGCGCTGCCGGGCCCAGTGCATAGGCGGCGGGGTCGGTCTTGAAGCGCTGCACGCTGTGCACGCTCAGCAGCGGCTGCAGCAGCTCGCCCAGGCCGGCGCTCTTCACGGCGACAGCCAGCATCTCGGGGTCGCCGTTGGACAGCACGCCGGCAGGGATGCCGCGGCGCTCGAGTTCCAGCAGCACCTCATGGTTCTCGGGGAAAGCGCTGAGGTGCAGGTACTGGTTCATCAGCCGCTCTTCGGCCGCAGCGTCCAGCGCCAGACCCAGCCGCGCCGCGGCGAACTGCAGCCCGGCTCGGGTGAGTTCCCAGAACGGGCGGTAGCGCCCGCTCATCGTCAGCATCCGCGTGTAGTCGATCTGCTTGTCGCGCCACAGCTGTGCCAGCCGCTCGCCGTGGCCAGGGAACAGCTGCTCGGCCAGCAGGCCGACGCTGTAGACATCGAACAGCGTGCCGTAAGCGTCGAACAGCACGGCCCGCGGCGGGTGCAGGGCGCGTCTGGGCGTGAG
>JBBQOR010000412.1:0-3301 GCA_038331055.1 Burkholderiales bacterium | reverse complement strand
CGCGCGCGGTTGCTCGCCTGCTTGTCGGCCAGCGTCAGGCCCGCGGCGGGCATCGTCAGCAGCGCCGAGCCGCCGCCGGAGATCAGCGCCAGCACCAGGTCGTCGGCGTTCAGGCCGCGCGCGAGTTCGGCGATGCGCTGCGCGGCGCGCTGGCCGGCATCGTCGGGCACCGGATGGCTGGCCTGCACCACCTCGATGCGCCCGGGCCGCGCCAGATAGGCAGGCGGCACATGGCCATAGCGCGTCACCACCAGGCCCGACAACGGGGCCGCGGCCGGCCACAGCGCATCCACCGCAGCGGCCATCGCGCCGCCGGCCTTGCCGGCCCCCAGCACCAGCGTGCGGCCCCCGGGCGGCGGCGGCAGGTGCGCGGCCATCACCTGCGCGGGCAGCGCGCGCTGCACGGCGGCGTCGTACAGCGCACGCAGGAAACCGCGGGGATCGTCGACGGGGCCGTTGATGTGATCGGGCAGGTTCACGATCGGCTGAGCATGGCGAGAATGCGAAGCATCGATCATCGCGCAGGAAGCTCATGGCCACGTCCACCGTCCCCGTCCAGGCGCTCGTCTTCGACATCTTCGGCACCGTGGTCGACTGGCGCGGCAGCATCGCGCGTGACCTCGGCGCCTGGGGCCCGACGCAGGGCCTGCAGGCCGACTGGCTGCGGCTGGCCGACCTGTGGCGCGCGCGCTACCAGCCGCAGATGCAGCGTGTGCGCAGCGGCGAGATCGCCTTTCGCACGCTGGATGCGCTGCACGACGAATGCCTGGACGAGCTGCTGCCGATGTTCGGCCTGCAGGCCGTCACGCCAGCGCAGCGTGCGCACATCAACCGCGTCTGGCACCGGCTGGACCCGTGGCCCGACAGCGTGCCCGGGCTGCTGCGTTTGAAGGCGCGCCATGCGATCGCGCCGCTGTCCAACGGCAACATCAGCCTGCTGCTGAACATGGCGCGCCGCGCGGGCCTGCCCTGGGACCACATCTTCTCGGCCGAGACTTTCGGCCACTACAAGCCGCAGCCCGAGGCCTACCTGGGCGTGGCGCGGCAACTCGATCTGTTGCCGGACCAGGTGATGATGGTCGCCGCGCACAACGACGACCTGCGTGGCGCGCGGGCGTGCGGGCTGCGTACCGCGTTCATCCCGCGGCCCACCGAGTACGGGCCGCAGCAGCGAACCGATCTGAAAGCCGAAGCTGATTGGGACGTGGTCGCGGCCGACCTCGAAGACCTGGCTGCGCGACTGGGCGCGTAGCCTAGGTCGCCTGCCGATACCGATCGGCCAGCCCCTGGCTGCCTGAGCGCAGCAGACCCAGATCACTGCCGACGGCGACGAAACTGATGCCCATCGCCAGATAGCGGCGGGCGTCGGCCTCGACCGGCGCCAGGATGCCCACCGGCTTGCCCGCCGCGCGGGCGGCCGCCAGCACCTGGGCCATCGCCTGCTGCACCTCGGGGTGCTGCGGCTGGCCCAGGTGGCCGTAGCCGGCCGCCAGATCGGACGGGCCGATGAAGAGGCCGTCCACGCCGTCGACCGCGGCGATGTCGGCGGCCGCGGCCACGCCGGCGCGGCTCTCGATCTGCACCATCAGCGCGATGTTGTCGTTCACCTGCGCGAAGTAGTCGGGCACGCTACCGTAGCGGTTGCTGCGCTGCGACACCGACACGCCGCGTACGCCCTGCGGCGGATAGCGCGTGGCGGCCACCGCGGCGGCCGCTGCCTGCGCCGTCTCGACGAAGGGGATCAGGAAGTTGTGGAAGCCCGCGTCGAGCAGCCGCTTGATCGTCACCGTGTCGTTCCACGGCGGACGCACCACCGGCGCGCTCGGGCTGTCCTTGAGCGCCATCAGTTGCGGGATCAGCGACAGCACGTCGTTCGGCGCGTGCTCCGCGTCGAGCAGCAGCCAGTCGAAGCCGGCCAGGCCAACCACCTCGGTAGTCACCGGGCTGGCCAGCGAGAGCCAGCAGCCGAACAGCGTGCGGCCGGCCAGCAGGTCCTGGCGGAAGCGGTTGGGGAATGCCGTGTAGGGCGTGTTCATCGGTGTATTCATCGGTGTATTCATCGGCAAGTTCATCGGCAAGTTCATCGGCACGTTCATCCGGGTGTGGACCTCAGCGTTGCAGGCAGGGCCGCTTGGGGTCGAAGCGCCAGCCGGGGATCAGGAACTGCATCGCCAGCGCATCGTCGCGCGCGCCCAGACCATGCTGCAGATAGAGCTGGTGCGCCTGCTCCACCGCGTCCGCGTCGAGCTCGATGCCCAGCCCCGGCCGCGATGGCAGTGCGATGTGGCCGTGCTCGATCTGCAAGGGGGCCCGGGTCAGCCGCTGGCCGTCCTGCCAGATCCAGTGCGTGTCGATCGCCGTCACGCGCCCGGGCGCGGCGGCGGCCACCTGCGTGAACATCGCCAGCGAGACATCGAAGTGGTTGTTGCTGTGCGAGCCCCAGGTCAGCCCCCAGTCACGGCAGGTCTGGGCCACGCGCACGCTGCCGGCCAGCGTCCAGAAATGCGGGTCGGCCAGCGGGATGTCCACCGCCTGCAGCGCCAGCGCGTGGCTCAGCTGACGCCAGTCGGTGGCCACCATGTTGGTGGCAGTCGGCAACCCGGTGGCGCGGCGGAACTCGGCCATCACCTCGCGCCCGCTGAAGCCGTCCTCGGCGCCGCAGGGGTCCTCGGCATAGGCGAGCACGCCGCGCAGGTCACGCAGCAGCCGCACCGCGTCACGCAGGCGCCAGCCGCCATTCGGGTCGATCGTGATGCGCGCCAGCGGAAAGCGCTCATGCAGCGCAACGATCGTCTCGACCTCGGCCTCTGCCGCCAGCACGCCGCCCTTGAGCTTGAAGTCGCTGAAGCCGTAGCGGGTCTGCGCCGCCTCGGCCAGCTGCACCACGGCCTCGGGCGTCAGTGCGGTCTCGTGGCGCAGCCGCTGCCAGGCATCGGGCGCGTCGGGCTCGCTGAAGTACGGCAGCGGCGTCTGGCGGCGGTCGCCGACGTAGAACAGATAGCCCAGTACCTGCACGCTGTCGCGCTGGCGGCCCTCGCCCAGCAGGTCGGCCAGTGGCACGCCCAGGTGCTGGCCCAGCAGGTCGAGCAGCGCGCACTCGACGGCGGTGACGGCGTGGATGGTGGTGCGCAGATCGAAGGTCTGCGCGCCGCGGCCACCGGCGTCGCGCCCGGCGAAGCGCTCGCGCATCGTGCGCAGGACGGCCTGCACCCGGGCCACCGGCTGCCCGACGACCAGCGCCGCGGACTCCTGCAGCGTCTGGTGGATGGCCTCGCCTCCGGGCACCTCGCCCACGCCGGTG
>JBBQOR010000411.1:0-3301 GCA_038331055.1 Burkholderiales bacterium | reverse complement strand
GGCCGACAGGGGCTGGCCTTCATCGACGCCGTGCTGCGCAGCCACCGCGCCGGCCAACGCTGGGTGAGCTTGCAGTGATGCCCGGCTGCGCTGCGGCGTCGCCTCCGTTCAAGCCTGAACCTCATCACGCCAGGAGAACCGCATGACCCCGGGCATGAACCTGTACCTGTGGACCGACCGCCTGCAGCCCAGCCACCGAATGCTGCTGGAGCAGTTGCGCACGCTGGGCTATGGCAGCCTCGAAGTGCCCGTGCTGTACCACCAGGACGAGGCGTCCTACCGCAGCGCGGCCGCTTGGTTCGATGCGCTGGGCCTCACGCGCAGCACGGCGGCCGCGCTGGGGCCGGACGTCAACCCGGCCTCACCCGATGCGGGCGTGCGCGCCGCGGCGCTGGAGAGCCTGACACGCATGATCGGCTGCACGGCCGCGCTGGGTGCGCGCCGGCTGGTCGGCCCGCTGCACTCCGCGCTCGGTGTGTTCAGTGGCGTGCCGCCCACCGCCGACGAGTGGCGCTGGTCGGTCGACACCGTGCGCGCGGCCGGTGAGCGCGCTGCTTGCGTCGGGGTCGAGCTCGCCATCGAACCGCTGAACCGCTTCGAGTGCTATCTGCTCAACGACCAGCGCCGCGGCGCCGAGTACGTGCGCGCGGTCGGCCTGCCCAACGTGGGCCTGCTGTACGACACCTTCCACGCGCACATCGAGGAGAAAGATCCTGCGGCAGCGCTGGACGATGTCTATGGCGAGCTCATGCACGTGCATGCGAGCGAGAACGACCGCTCCACACCCGGGCAAGGCCAGGTGCGCTGGCACGAGACGCTGTCGGTGCTCAAGCGCCGCGGCTGGGATGGCGTGCTGATGGTCGAGGCCTTCGGCATGTCACTGCCCGCGCTGGCCGCCGCCACCCGCATCTGGCGACCGATGTTCGAGAGCCCGGAGCAACTGGCGCGCGACGCTGTTCAGTTTCTGCGCCGTGCCTGGGCGGCAGCCGGCGATGAGCCGGGCCCTGCGTTGCCCCGCCCTCGGCCGGCGACGAAGTTGCCATGAAAGCCCGGCTGCATCGCGTACGGCAATTCGGCCTGCGCGATCGGGCCGTCAGCCACCGCCGCCATGTCCAGCAGGTTGAGCACCGTGCGCTGGCGCGCGCCGTCAGAACATCAGCAACACCGACACCAGCACGCCCCCCAGCACCAGAACTACCAGGCAGGGAACGAGCGTACGGCGCAGGACTTCCGCTTCGCGCCCGGCCAGGCCCACGGTTGCAGCCCCGGCAACGATGTTGTGCGGGCAAATGATGTTGCCCACGGCCGCACCCAGCCCCTGCGCCGCCAGCAACCAGGCCACCGGCAGCCCCAGGGCCTGTGCGGTCTGGGCCTGCAGGCTGCTGAAGAGCACATTCGACGCCGTGGCCGACCCGGTGACGAAGCTGCCCAGCGCACCCAGCGCCGGCGCCAGCAGCGGCCAGCCCTGGCCCAGCGCAGCCACTGCGGCCACCTGCAGGGCCTGCACCATGCCCGCGTCCAGCAACAGGCGCGACAGGCACAGCATCGTCAACAAGGCCACCGCCACCGGCAGCAGCCGCCGCAGCGCCAGAGACAGTGGCTCGCGCAGCGCCCGCAGGGGTACGCCCTGCAACCACGCACCGACCAGCAGTGCCATGAACAGCAGGCTGCCTGGATGGGTCAGCGGCTGCAGGCGCCCGCTGTAGCGGCCGAACAGCTGCCACTCCAGCACCACCTCGTTCAAAGCGGCGGCGACTGGCGGCACGCCACGTGTCGCCAGCACGGCCAGCACCAGCACGGCGTACGGCCACAGGGCCCGGCCCAGCGCTGGCGCGGGGGCATCGGCAGCATCAGCATTGGCATCAGCAGCAGCGGCCGCACCAGAAGCAGCCGCAGCCGCAGCCCCAAGTGGCCGGCGCCAGCGCAGCCAGGCCATCACGGCCGCGGCGCTGAGCAGCGCTGCACCCAGCGTGGCCAGTTCCGGCCCCAGCCACCACGCCAGACCCAGGCTGGGCAACAAGAAGCCCGCTGCGGCCAGCGTCGCCATTCCCGGCCCGACGCGGCCCAGCCCGGCGGCGCCCAGCGTGCGCACGAAGAAGACCATCAACACGCCGCCCAGCGCCGTATGCAGCAACGCGGTACGCCAGGCGATGTCGATGGCAGGCACGCCGGTCAACCCGGCCTGCGCCAGCACGGGGGTGCCCAGTGCGCCGAACGACACCCCTGCCGCATGGCCCAGCAGGGCCAGCACCACGGCTGTCAACGCCGGCACGCCCAGCCCCACCAGCAGCGGCGCGACCAGCGCAATAGGGGTGCCGAATCCGGCCGCTCCTTCGAAGAACAGGCCCATGCACCAGCCCAGCAGCAGCACCTGCAGCGGCCGCTGGCTGCTGACGCGGGACAGTCCGGCGCGCACTGCATCGAGCGCGCCGCTACGCTGCTGGTGTTCGTGCAGGGCCAGCGCAGGAAGCAGGATCCACAGGATGCCCACAGCCAGAAATGCGCCCTCGGCGAGCACGCCGACATGGCGCGACAGCGACGCCACTTCCGCCGCTGGCGAACCAAAGTCGAACACTGCCAGGGCCAGCACCCAGGCCAGCAACAGCCCCACGCCACCCGCTTTGGCTGCGGACCAGCGCAAGCCCAGCATCAGCGCCACGATCAGCGCGATCGGTGCGGCCGCCGCTGCTGCCTGCCAGGCCATGAAGGGCGTGCCTATGCCAGCCGTTCGACCGAGACGGCGTGAAGCGGCACACCGGTCGCGACGAAGCTGTCGACGTTGGCCAGCGTCTTCTCTGCGATGGCGCGCAAGGCGTCGTCGGTGAAGAAGGCCTGGTGGCCTGTGACGACGACATTCGGAAAGGTGAGCAAGCGCGCGAAGACGTCGTCGGCGATGGCGGTGCCGGACAGGTCGCGGAAAAACAGGTCGGCCTCTTCCTCGTAGACGTCGAGTCCCAGGCTGCCGAGTTGGCCGCTCTTCAATGCGACGATCACCGCGGGCGTGTCCACCACCGCCCCGCGGCTGGTGTTCAGCAGCATCGCGCCGAGCTTCATTTGCGCCAGTGCGGCGGCATCGATCAGGTGGTGGGTCTGAGGCGTCAGGGGGCAGTGCAGGCTGAGGATGTCGCTTTCGGCCAGCAGTTCCGGCAGGTCCACGTACTGCACACCCATCGCCAGGGCTTCGGGGTGAGGCTTCGGGTCACAGGCCAGGACACGACAGCCGAAGCCCAGCATGATGCGCGCGAAGCAGCGGCCGATCTTGCCCGTGCCCAGCACACCCACGGTGCGCCCGTGCAGGTCG
>JBBQOR010000410.1:0-3305 GCA_038331055.1 Burkholderiales bacterium | reverse complement strand
CGGCCAGCCTCACCCCCACCTCGGGCGCGTCGGGCATGCTCGGCGCCGCCTCGACCAGTGCTGCGGCAGCGGCACCGACGGTGACGCTGACGAGCACGGCCGCCGCCCTGCCCACCATGCTGGGTGTGCTCACCGTGAACGTGCCCACCGGCAACGGCAACTCCACGCGGAACTACCTGCTGACGCTGAACAACAACTTCGAGCTGACGTTGTGGAACTTCATCGTCACGCTCAACGCGCAGCAGAACGGACAGCCGATCGATGCCGCGCTGGGCAACCTGAACAACATCACCAACACGCTGACCCCGAACACCAGCGTGGGCGAAATACCGCTGCCGGCGGCCGGCTGGCTGTTCCTGACCGGGCTGGCGGGACTGGCCGCAGCGCGTGTCAGGCGGCGTACGGCCGCCGGTGCCTTTGCCGGTGCCGTTGCCGGTGGTGCGGCGCCATCCCGCGAGCAGCCGCCGGCCGCAGCCTGAGCCGTGCGCAAGGCCGCGGCGCGCCAGGCCTTGCCGCGCTCCGGCGCAGCCTTGTCACCTGCCGAGATCGCACAGGCCGAGCGGCTGATCGCTGCCGGCCAGGGGGGGCTGGCGCGCGCGCTGCTCCAGGCCGCCCTCGAAGACGATCCGCACTGCGTGGATGCCTTGCGCCTGCTGGCGGTCGAGGCGCTGTCGCGGGGCGATGCGCTGGCCGCCATCGAGCCGGCGCGGCACGCGCTGCGTCTGGCCCCGCGCAGTGCCTTCCTGCAGATGCTGGTCGGGCGCGCGCACAAGGCTGCGGGCGAACTCGATGCGGCCATCGAGGCCTATCGCCTCGCCATCGTGCTCGACCCGCAGCGGGCCGATGCGCATGTCAGCCTGGGCATCGCGCTGAAGGCCGTCGGCGACCTTCACGGCGCCCTCGCCTGCCACCAGCGCGCACTCGAGATCCAGCCCGAACTGCCGGCAGCCCATGCCAACCTGGGCGTCGTGCTGGCCAGCCTGATCGATGCGTCGCCCGCACGTCCTGGCGACGCGAACGTGGTCGACGGGTCAGACGACGCTGCGCTCGACAGCCTGCGCCGCGCGGTGGAAATCGACGGCCACCGCATCGAGGCCCGGCACAACCTGTGTGTCGCCCTGGCCAGGCGTTCGCTGTGGGCCGAGGCGGCTGAGCATTTCAACGCCGCGCTGGCGCTCGACCCGCGCCGGCAGGACTCCTGCATCGGGTTCCACGCCGTGCTCATGCGACAAGGCCTGCAGGCCAGTGCGCGCGAGGTCTGCGAGCGTTGGCTGGCGCTCAACACGGTCGACGCAAGCACGGTCGAGGTCGTCGGCCGACTGGTCTGCACGCTGCTCGAGCTGGGCGAGCTCGACGCCGCACGGCCCTGGATCGACCGCGCGGTCGCCCTGGCGCCGGAGCGGCCGGATATCCGCCACAACCTCGCCAACCTGCTGGTGCAAAGCCTGGACGTGGCCGGTGCGGTGGCCCAGCTCGATCTGGTGCTGGCGCGGACGCCGAGCTACAGCGCGGCCTGGAGCGTGCGGCTGATGTGCCTCAACTACATCGAGGACGACCCGCTGAAGCTGATCCAGGCGCACCGCCAGTGGGGCGCCCGCCAGCCGCTTGCGACAGGCGCCTGGCCGGCAGAGGCGGCGGCGGCAGGGCACGCTGCAGCGCCCCGCCGCCTGCGCGTGGGCTGGGTGTCCGGCGACCTGCGGCGGCACTCGGTGGGCTACTTCATGGAGCCGCTGTTCGCGGCCCGCGACCGCAAGCAGTTCGAGTGGATCGCCTACTACACGGCGACGCGTGAGGACGAGGTCAGCGCCCGCATGCGCACCCTCGCCGACGCATGGGTGTCCTGCGACGCGCTGAACGACGAGGCCCTGGCCGCGCGCATCCGTGCCGACCGCATCGACATCCTGGTCGACCTGTCGGGCCACACCGCCGACTCGCGGCCGGGTGTGTTCGCGCGGCGGCCGGCGCCGCTGCAGATCAGCTACCTGGGCTATCCCACCACCACCGGCCAGCCGGCGACCAGGCTGCGCATCAGTGACCCCGTCATCGACCCTGCGACAGAACCAGAAGACGGCGCAGAGCAGGTGTTGCGGATGCCGCGGGGCATGTTCTGTTACCGCCCGGACATCGCCCCGCCGCTGTCGCCGCTGCCGGCGCTGCACGGCGGCGCAGTCACTTTCGGCTCGTTCAACAACCTGGCCAAGATGTCGCCGCAGACGCTCGCGCTGTGGGCGCGGGTGCTGCACGCGGTGCCGCTGGCGCGCCTGATGCTGAAGGCGCGGGCGCTGTCCGAGGCCGGCGTGCGCCTTCGACTGCTCGCCGCCCTGGCCGACCACGGCATAACAGCCGACCGGGTGCTGCTCGCGCCCTGGGCCGGCGACCTGGCCAGCCACCTGGCGCTGTACGAGCAGGTCGACGTCGCGCTCGATACGCTGCCCTACAACGGTGCCACCACCACCTGCGAGGCCTTGTGGATGGGCGTGCCGGTGCTGACGCTGCCCGGGCGCACGCACGCCAGCCGCGTCGGCGCCTCGATCCTGGGTACGGTCGGCCTGCACGACTGGGTGGCCGACGATGCCGACGGCTTCGTTACGCGGGCGCAGGCCGCTGCCTCTGACCTGCCCGGGCTCGCGAATCTGCGCGCCGAACTGCGCCAGCGCCTGCAGCGCAGTCCGCTGCTCGACGCGGCCGGCCAGACGCAGGACCTCGAAAGACTGCTCGCCGAAGCGTGGTCACGCCGGCCGCAGGTCGCCTGAAGCACAGAGCACGAGAAGTCCCGCGATGAGGTCGGCCCCGGGCCCTGCCGTTCAGCGCGGCTTCACCTATCTCGGTGTGCTGCTGCTCACCCTGCTGCTGTCGTTGACCGCCGCCGTGGCCGGTGCCGTCTGGCAACTGGCGGCGCAGCGCGAGCGCGAGCGCGAGTTGCTCTTCGTCGGCCAGCAGTACCGCGATGCGATCGAGCAGTACCTGCGCCGCACGCCGCCAGGGACCTCACCGGTTGCCCGACGTCTGCCGCGCCAGCTCGCCGATCTGCTGCAGGACCCGCGCTTCCCCGGCACCGTGCGCCACCTGCGCCGCGCCTACCCCGACCCGATGGGGCCGGCGGCCGAATGGGGCCTGCTGCGCTCGGTCGATGGCGGCATCGCCGGCGTCTACAGCACGGTGGCGCGGGTGCCGATCAAGCGCAGCAACTTTCCCGCCGGCATGGCCTTCGCGAACGCACGCAGCTACCGCGACTGGCGCTTCGTGGCGCCGTCGGCCGTCGGAATGCTGGCGGCCTCGACGGAGCCACGCACGGCTGACGCAGC
>JBBQOR010000409.1:0-3308 GCA_038331055.1 Burkholderiales bacterium | reverse complement strand
GACGCTGACGCGCAGCCCGCAGCGGGTCTGGCTGCCGGCCAACCACGCGCTGCTGGCGCGGCCCGAGCTGACGCTGGCCGACTGCGCCGGCGCTGACCAGATCGTGCTCGAGGCCGACCGCATCGACGAGCTGATGGCGGCCGTGTGGGCGCGCCACCAGCTCAAGCCACGCACGATCCTGCGCACCGGATCGCTGGAGGCGGTGCGCTCGCTGGTCGGCGCGGGCGCCGGCATCGCGGTGCTGCCGGATTTCCTCTACCGCCCATGGACGCTGGACGCCGAGCATGTGGACGTGCGCGCGCTGCGCGATGCGCTGCCGACCGTCGATGTGGGTCTGGTCTGGCGCCGCGGCTCGGGCCTGAAGCCGGCGGCCTGGGCCTTCATCGAGCTGGCACGCGAGCCCTCACGCGGGCGGCGCAGCTGAACGTCGCGCGCGCCGCTCAGCGCGCCGCGGCGTGCGGCAGCAGGTCGACGACGTCGAACCACTGGCTCCAGAACAGCGGCCGCCGGTAGCCCACCAGCCAGGGCTGGCTCAGCGTGTTCAGCACCGGGTGGGTGCGCAGCTTGTAGGGCATCCAGGCGACCGTCATGCGCTTGGCCTCGTGGAAGACCTGCTCACGCTCGGGGCCGTCGGGCAGCGCCAGCAGCCGCTCGATCAACGCGTTCATCGGCGGGTGGTCGAAGCGGCTGAGGTTGATGCCGCCGCTGGCCGCGCCGTTGTAGCGCAGCAGCCCCTCGAGCCCGTCGGGCGCGCTGGCGCGGCCGCTGACCGACCACAGCATCAGCTTGCCGGCGCGCGCGGCCTTGTACTGCTCGGGCCATTGCGCGGCGCGGAACACGATGCGCAGGCCGACCGTGTCCATGTCGCGCTTCATCAGCTCGTCGTAGCGGCGCGTCTGCTGGTTGGGCTGGGTGGCCATCTCCAGCAGCAACGGCTTGCCGTCGGGCTGCTCGCGCCAGCCGTCGCCGTCGCGGTCGACGTAGCCGTACAGATCGAGCAGCGCGCGCGCGCGCTGCGGGCTGTATTCGCTCATCTCGCTGCGGTAGGCGGTGTCGAAGCCGCTCAGGTGCACCGCCACCGGCGACTGCGCAGCCACCGCCGCGCCATGGCGCAGAAGCTCGATCTCGCGCGGCACGTCGATCGCCAGCGCGATGGCGCGGCGCAGCGCCACCTGCGCCGGCGCGTAGCCGCCCACCAGCGGATGCTCCATGTTGAACATCGTGTAGTAGGTGGCCGGCTGCACCACACGCTCGGCGCGGATGCCGCGCCGCGCCAGGTGCGGCGCGAGACGGCCGCCGGGCAGCGCGACCTCGGTGAACTCCGCCGGCAGCGTCACCAGGTCGGCCTCGCCGTTGAGGAAGGCCAGCCAGGTGGGCTGTGATTCGTCGATGACGGCGATCTCGACGCGGTCCACCATCGGCAGCCGCCGGCCCTTGAGTTTCGCCAGGATGGCCTGCCCTTCGGTGTCGCCGGCGGCAGGCTGGGCGTCGTAGAGCACCTCGCGGTAGCCCGGGTTGCGTTCGAGCACGATGCGCGAGGCGCGACGCCACTCGGCCAGCCGGAAAGGCCCGGTGCCCACCGGCTGCTGCATCGACAGATCGCCGGCGGCCTCGATCACTTCGCGCGCCACGGCGCCGGTGGCGGCCTCGGCCAGTTGCTGCGCAAAACGCGGCCGCACGCGGTCGAGCCTGAAGCGCAGCGTGTAGCGGTCGAGCACCTCCAGGCCCTCGATCGGCCGCGTGTAGTCGAAGGGCCTCTTCTGGTCGAGTGCGTCGCGGCGCAGCGCGGCCAGACCGGTGATGCCCGACTGCTCGAGCCCGCTCCAGGCCGGGCTCTTGTTGGCCGGGTCGGCCAGCCGCTTGAAGGTGTAGGCGTAGTCGGCCGCCACCAGTTCGCGCGGCTTGCCGCCGAAAGCCGGGTGGTCGGTGAAGAAGATGCCCGGACGCAGCCTGATGGTCCAGCTGCGGAAGTCGGCCGAAGGCTCGGGCAGCGCCGCCGCGGTGCGCGGGCGCAGCCTGACCGGCCGCGCCAGCGGGTCATAGGCCAGCAGCGGCTCGAAGATGTGGCTGATGATCTGGAAGGACGGCACATCGCCCACCCGCGCCGGATCGAAGCCTGTTTCGCTCAGGCTGGCGATGCGCAGCACCCTGGGCGCCGCGGTGGCGGCCGGCTCGGTGCCTGATGCGTGCGCATCGGACACCGTGCCGGCGAGCATCACGGCAGCGGCCAGCAGCACAGGCAGCAGGGCGCGGGGCAGGCTCTTCATGCCCCGATGATGCCAACAACCAAGCCCACAACCGCGCCGTGCCCGACCTCGGCGACGCGGCTACAGCCTGATCATCACGTGCCGCGGCACCGTGTAGTCCTCCAGCGCGTACAGGCTCAGGTCCTTGCCGTAGCCGCTGCTCTTGAGCCCACCGTGGGGCATCTCGTTGACCAGCGTGAAGTGCGTGTTGATCCAGGTGCAGCCGTACTGCAGCTTGCGCGCCACGCGCATCGCCCGGCCCACGTCCTGCGTCCACACCGACGAGGCCAGGCCATAGTCGCTGTCGTTGGCCCAGGCGATGGCCTGCTCGGGGTCGGTGAAGCGGGTCACGCTGACCACCGGGCCGAAGACCTCGCGCTTGACGATCTCGTCTTCCTGCCGCGCGCCGGCGACCACCGTGGGCTCGTAGAAGAAGCCGCCGCCGGCCGGCCCGCCCGAGGCCTTGCCGCCGGTGGTGATCTCCATGTGCCCGGCCATCTGCGCGCGCTCGACGAAGCTGGCCACGCGGTTGCGCTGGCGGTCGCTGATGAGCGGGCCCAGCTCGGCCTCGGCGTCGTCCTGCAGGCCGATGCGCAGCGTGCGCACGGCGCTGGTCAGATCGGCCACCAGCCGCTCGTAGACCTTGGCGCTGGCGTAGACGCGGCAGGCGGCGGTGCAGTCCTGGCCGGCGTTGTAGAAGCCGAAGGTGCGCAGGCCCTCGACCACCGAGGCCAGGTCGGCGTCGTCGAAGACGATCACCGGCGCCTTGCCGCCGAGTTCGAGGTGCGTGCGCTTGAGCGAGTCGCTGGCGGCCTGCAGGATCTTGCGCCCGGTGGAGACATCGCCGGTCAGGCTGACCATCGCCACCTTGGGGTGCGAGACCAGCGGCTGGCCCACCGTGGCGCCGCGGCCGCAGATGACGTTGAGCACGCCCTTGGGGAAGATCTCGGCCGCCACGCGCGCCAGCAGCAGGGTGGACAGCGGGGTCTGCTCGCTCGGCTTGAGCACCACCGTGTTGCCGGCGGCCAGCGCGGGAGCGAGCTTGCAGGCCAGCAGTAACTG
>JBBQOR010000408.1:0-3316 GCA_038331055.1 Burkholderiales bacterium | reverse complement strand
GCCTGGCCGAGCCGCTCCTGCGCGCCGTTTCCGAGCAGGGCTACGACACCCCGACCCCGATCCAGGTTCAAGCCATTCCCGCCGTCCTGAAGGGCGGCGACCTGATGGGCGGCGCCCAGACCGGCACCGGCAAGACCGCCGGCTTCACGTTGCCGATGCTGCAGCGCCTGTCGAGCGAGCCCTCGAAGAAGGACGCCAAGGGCCGCGTCTGCATCCGCGCGCTGATCCTCACCCCCACCCGCGAGCTCGCCGCACAGGTCGAAGAAAGTGTTCGCACCTACGGCAAGTACCTCAAGCTGACCAGCATGGTAATGTTCGGCGGTGTCGGCATGCAGCCGCAGATCAATGCGCTGCGCCGCGGTGTCGACATCCTGGTGGCCACGCCCGGCCGCCTGCTCGACCACCACCAGCAGGGTTTCCTCGACCTGAGCCATGTGCAGATCTTCGTGCTCGACGAAGCCGACCGCATGCTCGACATGGGCTTCATCCACGACATCAAGAAGGTGCTGGCCATCGTGCCGCCGAAGAAGCAGAGCCTGCTCTTCAGCGCCACCTTCAGCGACGAGATCAAGGCGTTGGCAGACAGGCTGCTGAACCAGCCGGCGCTGATCGAGGTGGCGCGGCGCAACGCGCCGGCCGAGGCGGTGACGCAGAAGGTGCACCCAGTGGGCCGCGAGCGCAAGAAAGAGCTTCTGGCGCACCTGATCAAGACCGGCGACTGGCACCAGGTGCTGGTCTTCACGCGCATGAAGCACGGCTGCAACCGGCTGGCCGAGTACCTGAACGACCATGGCATCACGGCGATGGCGATCCACGGCAACAAGAGCCAGGGCGCGCGCACCAAGGCGCTGGCCGACTTCAAGCGCGGCGAACTGCAGGTGCTGGTGGCCACCGACATCGCCGCGCGCGGCATCGACATCGAGGACCTGCCGCACGTCGTCAACTTCGAGTTGCCCAACGTGCCCGAGGACTACGTGCACCGCATCGGCCGCACCGGCCGCGCCGGTGCCAGCGGAGAGGCGATCTCGCTGGTCTGCCTGGACGAAGAGATCTTCCTGCGCGACATCGAACGGTTGATCCGCAAGGCCGTCCCGGTGGTGCACATCCCCGGCTTCGAGCCGCCCGCGGGCGAGCGGGCCGAGCCGATCGTGCTCGGCCGCATGACCATCGGCATCGGCGGCCAGCGCCGCACGCCCGGCGGTGGGCCGGGCGGCCGTCCAGGAGGTGGTGGTGGCCGATCATCGGCCGGCGCGGGTCGGTCCGGAGGCGGTGGGGGGGGTGGATCCGGCGGTGGTGGCCGCCCCGCACCGCGCGGCGCGGGCGGCGCGGGCCCGAATGGCGGCGCACGCGGCCCTCGGCCCAAGCGCTGAGCCACCCACTTCAGCACTGACTCGTCAGGCCTGACGCATCCAGCAGCCCCGCGTTCAGGCCCTGGCCGCGTGGGCACGACGGCGGATTTCCGGATCCAGCCACAGCTCGTCGAGCGCCTCGAAGCCCCATTGCGCCAGCGACTCGCGGCCGACGATGCGGTCGCTGCAGCCCGCGCGAGACAGGTCCAGCCGGCGCGGCGGCAGATGCATCTGCGTCGGCGTCGAGAAGAACACCTTGACGACAGGCGTGGCCAGCTGCTGTGCGTTCTGCTCGACCACCACCGCCAGCCGCGCTGACTCGAGCCGCACCAGCGAGCCGGTCGGATAGATGCCCAGGCTGCGCACGAAGGCCTGGAACAACTGCGGGTCGAAGTGCCCTGTCCACGAGGCCATGCGGGCGATCGACTCGGCCGGTTCCCAGCCGGCCTAGTAGGGCCGGTTCGAGGTGACGACGTCGTAGACATCGCACAGCGCACCCCTGCGCACGACGGTGCTGATCGCATCAGCTTCCAATCCGTGCGGGTCTCGACAGGGCTCGGGAGCCGCCACATCCAGGCCCAGCGCCGAGTCGATCCAGCAGGCGGGCACGCCGCTGCCCTGGATGCTGCGCAGATAGGCCGGGTCGTCGAGCGAGAACCGGGTCTTCCAGAAGGGATGCGACATCCACGACCCTTCCAGCCGGTGAATGTGCATGCCCGGGCGCAGCTGGGTGACGGGAATTCTCTTGATCATCGCGGCCAATGAACTGACCACGATTTCGGCCGCCTTGCGGCCCGCCTTCAGAGCGCCGGGCGGCGGTCAGCGGAACTTGGGTTCGGGCACCGTGCGAAGTTCACCCGGAAGCGAGCCCAGGTACTGCGCGATCACGCGCAGTTCGGCCAGCGTGTAGGGCTTGGCGATGCCCACCATGACGGCGTTGTTGCGGCCCACCTGCTCCTTGCCCTGGATCTGATAGGACTTCAGCGCCACGTAGAGGTAGTCGGCATGCTGCCCAGCCAGCTTCGGGTAAGCCCCATCGATCGGCTTGTTGAAGTCGGCGCCGTGGCAGGACGCGCAGGCGCCCTTGGCCAGAAGCGCGGCCACCGCCGGCGACGCGGGCGGCGCGGCACGTTCGGCCACCGGCTTGATACCGCCGCGGCCCTGCTGCTCATAGAACGCGGCCACGTCGGCCATGTCCTTGTCCGACATCGAGCCGGCAGCGCCGCGCATCGTCGGATGCTTGCGGTCGCCCTTCTTGTAGGCGGCGAGTGCGGCAACGATGTACCTGGCGTTCTGGCCGGCGATCATCGGCACTCGGTGCACTTCAGGGAAGCTCGCCTGGTAGCCAGGAATGCCGTGGCAGCCGATGCAGCTGGCGATCAGCTTCTGGCCGGCGGCGGCATCCTGCGCTTGCGCGGCGCCTTGAAAGCCCGCCAGCGCCAGCAGCAGGGGAAGCAGAAAAGAGGCTCGGTTCATCGCGTTGATCGGCTCGATACAGGCTCGGTGCGGACGACTTTCGAGTATAGGCCCGACCCTTATACTGATTCGGCATTCCCTCCCAGTGCCCTGCCCCACCACCCGTGAGCGACTCCACGATGAAGTTCCATGGCTCCGACAGCTACGTCGCCACGCCCGACCTGATGCTCGCCGTCAATGCGGCAGTGACGCTCCAGCGCCCGCTGCTGGTCAAGGGCGAGCCCGGCACGGGCAAGACGATGCTCGCCGAAGAGGTGGCGCGCGCGCTCGACATGCCGCTGATGCAGTGGCACATCAAGAGCACGACCAAGGCGCAGCAGGGCCTGTACGAGTACGACGCCGTCAGCCGGCTGCGCGACAGCCAGGACGAAGAACGCGGACAGCAACTTGTTCATTTTGCGAGGACAATCGGTGAAGGAATCAGGGGTCAAACCCAACCCTTGATTATAGCCAGCGCGTTGCGCCCCTCCATCCCACATCCCATGAAGTTC
>JBBQOR010000407.1:0-3316 GCA_038331055.1 Burkholderiales bacterium | reverse complement strand
CCCATGGAGCAGGCTCAGCATGCGCGCCACCACCGAGGGCTTGCTGATGGTCTGGCCGAGGCCGATCGGCAGGCTGGTGTCCTCGTAGGCCTGGGTGGCCAACGCGCTGTCGACGAAGACATGCCGCGGCACCCGCGCCAGCGCGGCCAGCACGGCCTCGTGGTGCGTCCCGACGGTGCGAAGCCGCTCGACCATGCGGGCACGCACTGCGCCCGAATCCAGGCCCAGCCCGCTGGGCACCACCGAGCGCGCCGCATCCGACGCGGCTTGCTGCAACGGACGTTGCGGGCGAAGCAGATCGTCGGCGCCCCGCCGCGGTGCGGGCTGAAGGCGCTCCAGCAGCAGCGGAAAACGCCGCGGCTGGGTCATGTGCGCGCAGCGCCCAGCACCCCGGCCCACAGCGGGCGCGAGGGGTGGTCGGTCAGGTCCACCTGCAACGGCGTGACCGAGATGCAGCCGCGCGCAGTGACCTCGAAGTCGGTGCCCTGCCCGGCATCGCGCGCATCGCCGGCCGGGCCGATCCAGTAGATCGGATCACCGCGCGGGCTGGTCTGGCGGATCACCGGCTCGCTGGCGTGGCGGCGGCCCAGCCGCGTGATCTCTAGCGGCAGCGACGCCGCATCGGCGCGGTTCGGGATGTTCACGTTGAGCAGCCACGGCGCGTCAGGCCGAGGGCCGGCGAGCACGCGGTCGATGATCGACCGCGCCGCCGCGGCAGCAGCCTCGATCTCGCCCCAGCCTTTCTCGGCCTGCGAGAAGGCGATCGCCGGGATGCCGAAGAGGTAGCCCTCCATCGCCGCGGCCACGGTGCCGGAATACAAGGTGTCGTCGCCCATGTTGGCGCCGTTGTTGATGCCCGACAGCACCAGGTCGGGCCGCTCGGGCAGCAGGCCGGTGAGCGCGATGTGCACGCAGTCCGACGGCGTGCCGTTGACGACACGAAAGCCCTGCACATGATCGCCGCGCGCCTCGAACACCGACAGCGGCCGGCCCAGCGTCAGCGCGTTGCTGGTGCCGCTGGCGTTCTGCTCGGGCGCCACCACGTCGATGTGGCCCAGTCCCTGGCACGCGCGCACCAGAGCGGCGAGCCCCGGCGCGAGGTAGCCGTCGTCGTTGGCAATGAGGATGCGCATGCGAATCCATTGTAGGCAGGCCATGGGTGCTGCTTATGATCGAAGACTGCCGAAATCGAGCCGCAAGGGCCAGGGGACAACGATGCATGCATGGGTCTGCGAAACGCTGGACGGTGTGGAGGCGCTGAAGTGGCGCGAGATGCCGACGCCCGAACCCGGGCCGGGCGAAGTGCGCGTCGCCATCCGCGCGGCCAGCCTGAACTTTCCGGACCTGCTGATCGTGCGCGGCCTGTACCAGTTCAAGCCGCCGCTGCCTTTCGTGCCGGGTTCGGAGTACGCCGGTATCGTCGAGGCGGTGGGTGCGGGCGTCACCCATCTGGCGCCAGGCGACGCGGTGGCCGCGCTGGGCAGCACCGGCGGCTTCGGCAGCCACGCCTGCATCGAGGCCTCGCGCGTGCTCAAGCTGCCGCCGGGCTTTCCGTTCGACGCGGCGGCGGCCTTCGCCTTCACTTACGGCACCTCGATGCACGCGCTGATCGACCGCGCCGCGCTGAAGGCCGGCGAGACCGTGCTCGTGCTGGGTGCCGCCGGCGGGGTGGGCAGCGCGGCGGTGCAGATCGCCAAGGCCGCCGGCGCACGCGTGGTGGCCGCCACGTCGAGCGACGAGAAGTGCAGCTTCTGCCGCACGCTCGGCGCCGACGAGACCATCAACTACACGGCGACGCCGCTGCGCGAGGCGCTGAAGGCGCTGGGCGTGGCGCCCGACGTCATCTACGACCCGGTGGGCGGCGACCTGGCCGAGCCGGCGTTCCGCTCGATCGGCTGGCGCGGGCGCTACCTGGTCGTGGGCTTCGCGCAGGGCGGAATCCCGGCGCTGCCGCTGAATCTGATGCTGCTCAAGGGTGCGTCGGTGGTCGGCGTGTTCTGGGGCGACATCGTGCGCCGCGAACCGAAAGGCTTTGCACGCGACATCGCGCAGCTTCTGCAGTGGTATGGCCAGGGTCTTGTGCGCCCGGCGATAGACCGCCGCATGCCGCTGGCCGAGTTGCCGGCGGCCTATGCGCGCATGGCCAGTCGGGCGGTGCAGGGCAAGCTCGTGCTTGTGAGCGATTGATTCCGTGTCCGCTTGCCGGCGCCGGCCTCGTTTAGCATGAAGAGCGACACGAGGAGTCACGAATGACCGTCAAGGTCCTGATCCTGGAAGACAACCCGGTGGCCCGTGGATTCCTCGGCCGCGTCGTGCGCGAGAGCTTCAGCGACCCGATCGCCATCACCGAAGCCGGTGACCTCGAGACCGCGCGGCGCCACATCGGCCTGACCGGTGGTGCGCGCGGCCTGCACGGGGTCGACCCGTTCAAGCTGATCCTGGTCGACCTCGAGTTGCCCGACGGCAACGGCATGGAGTTGCTGGCCGAACTGCCGCAGTACCCGGCGACGAAGATCGTCACCACGCTGTACTCTGACGATGACCACCTGTTCCCGGCCTTGCAATGCGGCGCCGACGGCTACCTGCTGAAGGAAGACCGCTTCGAGGTGCTGGTCGAAGAACTGCAGAAGATCGTGCGCGGCCAGCCGCCGCTGTCGCCGGCCATCGCGCGCCGGCTGCTGACGCACTTCCGCCCGGGCGGCGGCAGCGATGCGAATGCGCCCGACGGTAGCTTCGTGCACACCAGCGGCTTCCAGACCAGCCGCCCGGTGGCGCTGGAGAAGGTGCCCGATCACGAACGGCTGACCCCGCGCGAGAGCGAGGTGCTGACGTACCTGAGCAAGGGCTTCACGATCAAGGAGATCGCCAGCCTGATGGGCATCAAGTGGTTCACCGTGAACGACCACATCAAGTCCATCTACAAGAAGCTCAACGTCTCGAGCCGGGCCGAGGCGGCCGTGCTGGCGAGCAAACAAGGCTTGGTCTAGCAGGCCGGCTGCGGGCCATGGTGGATGCAGCAGCTTCCGACGCCCGTCGTCAGCCCGCGTCGGCACAGGACACGCAACCCGCGGATTCCAGCTTCGACGCAGGCGCGTTGCAGCTGGCGCTCGCGGCGCCCGCCTCGCTGGCGGTGCGCTGGCGCCCTTGGCTGCTGCTGGCGGCAGCCCTGACCAGCGCGTTGCTGTGCCTCGCTGTGATGCGGCTGGTCGCCGGCTTGCCGGCGGTGCCCGGGGTCTGGGTGACCGGCGCGCAGGGCACGCTGGTGCTGGCCGCCTCGCCGCTGGACGAACTGCAGCCACACATCGGCCGCGGGCTG
>JBBQOR010000406.1:0-3316 GCA_038331055.1 Burkholderiales bacterium | reverse complement strand
CACCGAAGGTTCGTCAGGTCTGACCTTCGCCGTCGATCGCTTCAAGGGCTGGGCCCACGGTGGGCACCTGATGCTGGCGCGCGGCGAACGCTCGCGGCTGGCGGACTTCGCCTCCGAGGTGCTGTAAGGCCGGGCTGCGCTGGCCTCAGCGCAGTGCCAGGCGCTGGCGGGCTGCGTCGTATTCGCGCTGCAGCCGCGCCACCAGGTCCGCGGTCGGCAGCACCGACTTGACAGCGCCGATGCCCTGGCCGCAGCCCCAGATGTCCTTCCAGGCCTTCTTGGCGCTATCGCCACCGCCGAAGTTCATCTTGCTCGGGTCGCTCTCGGGCAGGTTGTCCGGGTCCATGCCCGCGTTGCGCACCGACGGCTTCAGATAGTTGCCGTGTACGCCGGTGAACAGGCTGGAGTAGACGATGTCGTCGGAACTGCACTCGACGATGCACTGCTTGTAGGCATCCGAGGCGCGCGCCTCCTCGGTTGCGATGAAGGCCGAGCCGATGTAGCCGAAGTCGGCCCCCATCGCCTGCGCGGCCAGCACCGCGTCGCCTGTGCTGATGGAACCCGACAGCGCCAGCGGGCCGTCGAACCACTCGCGGATCTCCTGCACCAGCGCGAAGGGGCTCTTCACGCCCGCATGGCCTCCCGCGCCTGAAGCCACCGCGACCAGCCCGTCGGCGCCTTTGTCCACCGCCTTGTGCGCGAAGCTGTTGTTGATGATGTCGTGCATCACGATGCCGCCCCAGGCATGCACCGCGTCGTTGACGTCGACGCGCGCACCCAAGGAGGTGATGACCAGCGGCACCTTGTAGCGCGCGCACGCCGCCATGTCGTGGTCCAGCCGGTCGTTGCTCTTGTGCACGATCTGGTTGATGGCGAAGGGAGCGGCGGGCTGCTCGGGGTGATCGCGGTCCCAGGCGGCCAGCGCCTCGGTGTTCTCGGCCAGCCATTCGTCCAGCTGCGAGGCCGGCCGCGCGTAGAGCGACGGCATCGAGCCGACGATGCCGGCGGTGCACTGCGCAATGACCAGCTTGGGGTTGCTGATGATGAACAGCGGCGCCCCGATGATCGGCAGGCGCAGGCGCGAGAGAACCTCGGGAACCGACATCAGAGCGCCTCCGCGGGCAGGGCGAACAAGCCGGCTGCGCCGTCGACGATGCTGTCACGCAGGCCCGGCACACGGGTCAGGATGTGGTCGGCGTAGAAGCGCGCGGTGGCGATCTTGGCTTTCAGAAACGTCGGGTCGCTGTCTTCGGCGCCTGCCGCCAGCCGGTCCTGCGCGGCCAGCAGCGCACGCGCCATCTGCCAGCCGGCCACCAGATTGCCGGCCAGCATCAGGTAAGGCACCGAGCCGGCATACACCTCCGCCGGTGCGCGGTCGCGCTGGACGATGAAGGCGACCACGTCGGCAAAGGCACGCCGCGCGGCCGTCAGCCGGCGGGCGACGGCCAACGCGTCGGGGACACCGCACTGCTGCAAGGCCGCCTCGGTGGCCTCGATGCGGCCGGCGATCGCCAGCGCCACTGCGCCACCGTCGCGCTGGGTCTTGCGGCCGACCAGGTCATTGGCCTGGATCGCCGTCGTGCCTTCGTAGATGGTGAGGATCTTCGCGTCACGGTAGTACTGCGCGGCGCCGGTCTCCTCGATGAAACCCATGCCGCCATGCACCTGCACGCCCAGGCTGGTGACCTCCAGGCTCATCTCGGTGGAGAAGCCTTTCACCAACGGCACGAGGAACTCGTAGAAAGCCTGGTTCTCGCGCCGCGTGCCGGCGTCGGGGTGCGCGTGCGCGGTGTCGTACGCCGCCGCGGCCACGCTGGCCATCGCACGGCAGCCTTCGGTCAGCGCGCGCATCGTCATCAGCATGCGGCGCACGTCGGGGTGGTGCACGATCGCTGCAGCCGTGGGCGCGCTGGCGTCCACCGGCCGGCCCTGCACGCGGTCGCGGGCGTAGGCCGCGGCTTTCTGGTAGGCCCGCTCGGCTACCGCGATGCCCTGCATGCCCACGGCGTAGCGAGCCGCGTTCATCATGATGAACATCGTCTCCAGGCCGCGGTTCTCCTGGCCCAGCAGTTCGCCGAGCGCGCCGCCGTGGTCACCGTACTGCAGCACCGCGGTGGGGCTGGCCTTGATGCCCAGCTTGTGCTCGATGCTGACGCAGTGCACGTCGTTGCGCGCGCCCAGGCTGCCGTCGGCCGCAACCAGGAACTTGGGCACGATGAACAGGCTGATGCCCTTGACGCCTTCGGGCGCACCGGGCACGCGGGCCAGCACCAGGTGGACGATGTTCTCGGCCAGGTCGTGCTCGCCGTAGGTGATGTAGATCTTGGTACCGAAGATCTTGTAGCGGCCATCGGGCTGCGGCTCGGCGCGCGTGCGCACGGCCGCCAGGTCGCTGCCGGCCTGCGACTCGGTCAGGTTCATCGTGCCGGTCCAGCGGCCTTCGATCATGGGTGGGATGTACAGCGCGCGTTGCACAGGGCTGCCAGCGGTCAGCAGCGCCTCGATGGCGCCGTCGGTGAGCAGCGGGCATAGCGCAAAGCTCAGGTTGGCGCTGTTGAGCATCTCGCCGCAGGCCGCGCCGATGGTCTTGGGCAGGCCCTGGCCGCCAAAGGTCACCGGATGCTGCAGCCCCTGCCAGCCGCCTTCGGCGAACTGGCGGAAGGCGTCGCGAAAGCCCGGCGTGGTGCGCACCTGCCCATCCTGGAAGGACGACGGATGGCGGTCGCCCTCCCAGTTGAGCGGGTCCAATACCTCTCCGGTGAAGCGCGCCGACTCCTCCAGCACGGCCACGGCCGTATCCAGGCCGGCGTCTTCGAACCCGGGCAGGCGCGAGAGGCCTTCGAGGTCGGCCAGTTCGCGCATCGCGAACAGCATGTCCTGCACGGGGGCGCGGTAGCTCATGTCAACTCCGGGTAGGCAAGGAACGAGGGCGCGCGCAGCGCCTTCGGCAGGTAGACGTCAGAGCGACTTCACCAGCTCGGGCACGGCGGTGAACAGGTCGGCCTCCAGACCATAGTCGGCGACGCTGAAGATCGGCGCCTCGGGGTCCTTGTTGATGGCCACGATGACCTTGCTGTCCTTCATGCCAGCCAGGTGCTGGATGGCGCCGCTGATGCCGCAGGCGATGTACAGGTTGGGCGCGACGATCTTGCCGGTCTGCCCGACCTGCCAGTCGTTCGGCGCATAGCCCGCATCCACGGCCGCGCGGCTGGCGCCCAGCGCGGCACCGAGCTTGTCGGCCAGCGGCTCGAGCACGGCACTGAACTTCTCGGCTGAGGCCATGGCGCGGCCACCCGAGACAATGACTTTGGCGGCC
>JBBQOR010000405.1:0-3322 GCA_038331055.1 Burkholderiales bacterium | reverse complement strand
CCCCGCCCCTCCGCACCTGGTCCGGCTGCTGCCGTCACCTCTGCGCGCGACGGCGCCGGGCGCGGCGGGGGCGGGCCGCCGCACGCTTCACATGGCCCTCGCCGTGGCCCACCGGCCCCAACGGGCCGCGCAGTTCGTGGCCGAGCATTGCGATGAACTCGTCCTTGCGGCGGTCGACCTCGCGCAGAACCTGCTCGAGCCGCCGGTGCTCCGTGATGTCGACGCTGATGCCGACCAGCCGGCGTGCCGTGCCGCCCGTGTCGCGCTCGGCGCGCGCCAGCGCCAGCATCCAGATCGGATCGCCCCCCTGGTTCCGGTCGATGCGGAATTCGAAGCGGCAGTCGGGCGTCTCGGCGCGCAGCGCGCGCTGAACCGCGGTGTCCACGGCCACGCGGTCGTGCGGGTGCACCATCGCCATCCAGCCCTGGTAGCCCGCGCCGGGGTGCGGCATGTCGCGGGCCACGTCGAGCGCGGGATCCTCGCTGACTTCGATGCGGTCGGCGTCGATGTCCCACGCCCAGGCCACCGCGTTGCCCGCCGCCATCGCCAGTTGCAGCCGCTCGGCGCTGTCGCGCGACTGCTGTTCGAGCACGCGCATCGCCGTCACGTCGTGCGTCACGCCGAGCACGTGCTCGACGCTGCCGTCGGCGCCGAACTCGGGCACCAGGCGCGTCGAGAAGTGCTGAAGCCCGGCCAAGCCGTCGAAGGCGAAGTCAAGCGACCGCGGCTGGCTGGTGCTGAACACCGACAGGACGGCTTCCTCCCACTGCTCGACCAGTGGTGAGGGCATGTCGAGTTCGCGGTTGGTCTTGCCGATCAGCTCGGCCGGCGCACGGCCGGTGATGCGCGTGATCGCGTTGTTGACGAAGACATGGCGCAACTGGCGGTCGAAGCGCGTCAGCACGTCGGGCGAGTTGTCGGCCAGCGCGCGGAAGTCGCGCTCGTGTTCGGCCAGCAGGCGATTGCTCTCGCGCAACTCGCGCGACATCGTCCAGCGTTCGATCGCATGTGCCATGGCGCGCACCAGCCCCAGGGCTGTGAGCTGCGACTTCGGAAGGTGGTCCTGCGCACCGCACCGCAGCACCTGCCGCCCGAGCCGCGGGTCGCTCGACCCGGTCAGCACGACCACCGGGCACAGCACCGCGCCGTCGCTGCCGCAAAGAGCGGCCAGCACTTCGGGCGCGTCCATGTCGGGCAGGTGGTAGTCGAGCAGCAGGCAGTCGGGCGGCCCATCGGCGGCCTCGCGGACCGCCGCAATCGCGGCCGCGCCGAGCTCGGCCTCGCTGAAGGCGAAGTGCAGCTCCGAGCCGTTGAGCAGCAGCAGCCGCTGCTCGCTGCGGTCGTCTGCGTTGTCGTCGACGATCAGCACGCGCAAGCGCTTGATGCGCGACGACGCCGGGGTTTCAACGGCGGCGTTCACGGCAGCACCCGCCGGTTGGGGTGGGCGACGACACGGTCGAGCCAGTAGGCGAGCACCTCCACCATGGCTTGCAGATGTTCGGAGTGGCGCACCGGCTTCAGGTGATAGGCGTTGGCGCCGGCGCGGTAACAGTAGTCGAGGTCGCGCGGGTTGGCCGAGGTACTGACGATGACGACGGGGATCGTCGCCAGCCGGGGATCGCTCTTGATCAGCCGCAGGGTCTCGCGCCCATCCATGCCGGGCGTGTTCAGGTCCATCAGCACCAGCGCCGGCAACTCGGGCCGCGTCTGCTGCAGCAGCGCCAGGCAGGCGTCGCCGGTGAGCACGCGGCACAGGCGCACTGGCGTACTGCAGCGCAACGCGGCCTGCTGCACGGTGTCGGCGTCCTCGTCGGAGTCTTCGACAAGGATGAATTCGGGCGGCTCGATCATTGCGGGTTCGGCGGGCCGTCGTCGGTGGGCACCGAGAAGTAGAAGCAGCTGCCCTGGCCCGGAGTCGACTCGACCCAGACCACGCCGCCAAGCCGCTCGACCAGCTTCTTGACGATCGGCAGACCGGCCCCGGTGCCGCCGCCGTAGTCATCGCGACCGTGCAGCCGGCGGAACATCTTGAACACCTGGTCGAGGTGGCGCGGCTCGATGCCGATGCCGTTGTCGCGCACGTAAAGCACGGTCTGCGCGCCCGCCGCGGCCGGCCAGGCCGCATTCGCGGGGTGCGCGGCGGCTTCGTGCGGGGCCAGCCAGCCCAGCTCGATCGTCGTCGTCGCCTGCCGGTTGTATTTCAGCGCGTTCGACAGCAGGTTGGTGTAGATCTCGCGCAGCCGCACGCGATCGGCGCGCACGCGGGGCAAAGGGCGCGGCACGTCGATGCGGGTGGGCTTGTCGCCGCGCCGCGCGGCGACCATCTCCAGCGCCTCTGCGACGACTTCGCCGACCACGCAGTCCTCGAGCTGCAACTCCGCACGTCCGACGCGCGAGAAGTGCAGCAGCGAATCGAGCAGGCTGTCCATGCGCAGCGTCAGCCGCGTCAGGCCGGCCAGGCGCTGGTGGTCGGCTTCGCCGAGCAGGCCGGCGCTCTCGGCCAGCTGGTGCGCGTACTTGTGGATGCCGCGCAGCGGCTCCTTCAGGTCGTGGCTGGCGACGTACGCAAAGGCGTCGAGTTCGTCGTTGCTGCGTGCCAGGTCGGCGTTCAGGCCGGCCAGCTGGTCGGCGCGCAGGACGATCAGCTCCATCATCAGCATGCGGAAGCGCAGAGCGGCTTCGAGTTCGACCGCCAGCCAGGGCTTGCTGCGCCCGCGCACCGATTCGACGAACAGCTCGAAGCTCGCACGCGGCGTCAGCCGTGCCCCGTGCGGGCCGACGACGGTGGGCTTGTCGTGCGGGTTGCCGCCCCAGCGCACGGTCTGTGCAGTCTCGGGCCTGAACCAAAGCACCAGGTTCTTCGCGCTGCGCGAAAGCGCGATCGCCAGCACACCGCTGGCCACGCCGGAGAACGCCAGGCCCGGCGGGTAGTGCGCCGAGAGCTGGTCGGTGGCAAACAGCGGCCGGTCGCGCGACAGCATCTCGGGGCGTGTGGAGAGCCAGTCGCGCAGCGCGTCGAGCTCATGCTCGGCCGGCGTGCTGCCGGCGCACCACCAGCGCTTGCGGTGGTAGAGCGCCGTGCCGCCGGTGTCCAGGCCGTCGAGCAACGTCGGCGGGCCGTCGAGCAGCGCCGCCAGCCCGCCTTCCTGCGCCGCCTGCGTCACGAGTTGTTGCTGCACGCTGTCGATGCGCTGGCGGTAAGACGCATGTTCGCGTTCTTCGGCCGCGGCGTGCTGCAGCGAGACGATCTGCGCGACCAACTCGCACGCGGCGCGCAGCTCGTACGGCATGTCGAAAGGGCCGCTGTAGTGGTGGCCGGCGA
>JBBQOR010000404.1:0-3326 GCA_038331055.1 Burkholderiales bacterium | reverse complement strand
GGTGTGCAACCACTGGCGCAGGCCGCGCTCGCCGCAGCGCGCCGCCTTGGCGCTGACCACCGACTCGGCAGCACGCGCATCGTCGAGCAGACCGGCCGCTGTGAGCTGGTCGAGCACAGCCTCGACGCGCGCCTGCACTGCGTGCGGTTTGTCTTCGTCGTCGTCTTCCTCAGCCGACGCACCGGGCTCGGAAGACGCGGCTTGCGCAACGCGCAGCAGTTTGCGCGCCAACTCGGCCCGCGAATGCTCGCGTTGCGAGAGCCAGCGCAGCGCGCGGCCCTTCAGCGAGACGGTCGGCGCCGCCGCACGGCGCATCGGCCCGTCGGCGCGGCCGACGGATGGCGGCTCAGGCCGCCGCACCCGGCGCGCCAAGCAGCGGAATGCCCACCGCCTCGCGCACCTTGTTCTCGATTTCGCGCGCCACGTCGGGGTTCTCGCGCAGGAACTCGCGCGCATTGTCCTTGCCCTGGCCGATCTTCTCGCCAGCGTAGGCGTACCAGGCACCGGACTTTTCGAGGATGCGGTTCTCGACACCCATGTCGATGATCTCGCCCTCGCGGCTGATGCCTTCGCCATAAAGGATGTCGAACTCGGCCGTCTTGAAAGGCGGCGCGACCTTGTTCTTGACTACCTTGACCTTGGTCTCGCTGCCGATCACTTCTTCGGCCTTCTTGATGTTGCCGGTGCGGCGGATGTCCAGCCGCACCGAGGCGTAGAACTTGAGCGCGTTGCCGCCGGTGGTGGTTTCGGGGTTGCCGAACATGACGCCGATCTTCATGCGGATCTGGTTGATGAAGATGACCATGGTGTTGGTCTTCTTGATCGTGGCGGTCAGCTTGCGCAGCGCCTGGCTCATCAGCCGCGCCTGCAGGCCGGGCAGGCTGTCACCCATCTCGCCTTCGAGTTCGGCCTTGGGCGTCAGCGCGGCCACCGAGTCGATGACCACCAGATCGACCGAGCCCGAGCGCACGAGTGCGTCGACGATTTCCAGCGCCTGCTCGCCGGTGTCGGGCTGGCTGATCAGCAGCTCTTGCAGGTTGACGCCGAGCTTTTGCGCGTACTGGATGTCCAGCGCGTGCTCGGCGTCGATGAAGGCGCAGGTGCCGGCGACCTTCTGCATCTCGGCGATGACCTGCAGCGTGAGCGTGGTCTTGCCCGAGGACTCGGGGCCGTAGATCTCGACCACCCGCCCGCGCGGCAGGCCGCCGACGCCCAGCGCGATGTCCTGGCCCAGCGAGCCGGTGGAGACGACCTGGATGTCCTCGATCTTCTCGCCCTCGCCCAGGCGCATGATCGAGCCCTTGCCGAACTGCTTTTCGATCTGCGCAAGCGCGGCTTGCAGGGCTTTGGCTTTTTCGGTGTTCAGGGCTTTGACGGGTGCGTCCATGGGGTTCTCCTTGCTGGCTCGCATTATGGCAAAGCCTGGATGTTTGTACAGTACCTTGTGCAACCCTCCCGCCCCATGGGCTAGGGGGTGGCGCGCCTGGGTCCGCCCTCAGCTCTGCATCAGGCGGCGGCTGCGCGCCACCGACATCAGGATGCCCAGCGCGAGCCCGAGCGTGACCATCGCCGTGCCGCCATAGCTGATGAAGGGCAGCGGCACGCCCACCACGGGCAGGATGCCGCTGACCATGCCCATGTTGACGAAGGCATAGGTGAAGAGCATCAGCGAGATGGCGCCGGCCAGCAGCCGGGTGAACACGGTCGGCCCCTCGGCGGCGATCCACAGCCCGCGGTAGACCAGGAACAGAAAGCCGCCGATCACCGCCAGCACGCCGGCGAGCCCGAACTCTTCGGACAGCGCGGCGAAGATGAAGTCGGTCGTGCGCTCGGGGATGAACTCCAGGTGCGTCTGCGTGCCGTTCATGAACCCCTTGCCGGTTATACCGCCCGAGCCGATGGCGATCTGCCCCTGCAGGATGTGGAAACCTTTGCCCAGCGGGTCCTTGGTCGGGTCGAGCAGCGTGCACACGCGGGTCTTCTGGTAGTCGCGCAGGCCGGGCCACTTGACGCCGTCGGCGCACAGCGCGTCTTCGCTGGCGACGATGGCCACGATGCCGACCGCCGCCGCCACCATCACCGGCACGATCAGGCGCCACGGCAGCCCGGCAAAGAAGATCACGAACAGCCCGCCGGCTGCTATCAGCAGCGCCGTTCCCAGGTCGGGCTGGCGCACCACCAGCGCCACCGGCACGGCCAGCAGCAGCGCGGCGACGACGAAGTCAGAGACCTGCAGCCGGCCCTCGCGCTTCTGGAACCACCAGGCCAGCATCATCGGCACCGCCAGCTTGAGGATCTCGCTCGGCTGGATCACCAGCGGCCCGATGTCCAGCCAGCGCGTGGCACCCTTGCGCGTGATGCCGAAGACGGCCACCGCCACCAGCAGCAGCACACCGGCGATGTATAGCGGCACCGCCAGGTTCATCAGCTTGTGCGGCGGCAGCTGCGCGGCCAGAAACAGCACCGCCAGCGCGATCAGCATGTTGCGGCCGTGATCGACGAAGCGCGTGCCGTGGTCGAAGCCGGCCGAATACATGACCACCAGCCCGATCGCGGCCAGCAACATCACGGCCAGCACCAGCGGGCCGTCGAAGCCGCTGAACACCGGCCGCAGGCGGCGCCACAAAGAGGGGCGGTCGAAGACGGTCTGCACGTTCAGGGCGCCGCACCGGCACTGGGCAAAGGCAGCTCGGCGGCGGCGCGCGGCGTGCCGCTGGGCGCCACCGATTCGCCGCGCTGGGTGGCGGCGATGTCCTGCTCGCTGGGCACCAGACCCAGCAGCAGGTAGTCGAAGACGCGACGGGCGATCGGCGCTGCGGCGGTCGCGCCGAAACCGGCGTTCTCGACGATCACCGCCAGCGCCACGCGCGGCGCGTCCAGCGGCGCGAAGGCCACGTACAGCGAGTGGTCGCGCTGATGCTCGGCCAGCCGCGAGGCGTTGTACTTCTCGTTCTGCCGGATCGACACCGCCTGCGCGGTGCCGGTCTTGCCGCCGCTGGTGTAGGCCGCGCCGGCAAAGATGCGTGTGGACGTGCCTTCCTGTGTCACGCCGTACATGGCCTGCAGCAAGGCCTGCACATGCTCTGGCTTGAGCCCCAGCGCCAGCGCGGGGGCCGGCTCGAGCGGCCGCAACTGCTGCGTCACCACGTCGCGCACCTGGCTGACCAGCCGCGGCGCGTAGCGTGTGCCGCCGTTGGCCAGCGTGGCCATCGCGCCGGCCATTTGCAGCATCGTGAAGTTGTTGTATCCCTGGCCGATACCCAGCGAGATGGTCTCGCCGGCGTACCAGCGCTGCTGCTCGGGGCGGCGGTAGGCGCGCTTCTTCC
>JBBQOR010000403.1:0-3332 GCA_038331055.1 Burkholderiales bacterium | reverse complement strand
GGTAGACCAGGCCGGCCGTCGCGCCCTGCGCGAGTGCGCCGCCCGCAGGCAGCGCCAGCGCAGCGGCAGCCAGCGTGGCCGGCAGCAACAGGGCGGGTGCGCGACGAACTGAACTCATCCATGCATTGTGGCGCCAACGGCATGACCCAAAGGACGAGGGGACGGCATGCCGTCCCCTCGTTCAGGCCTTGTCGGCTCGGTCCATCAAAGCGAGTAGTACATGTCGAACTCCACCGGGTGCGGGCTCATGCGAAAGCGTGTCACTTCCTGCATCTTCAGCTCGATGTAGGCATCGATGTAGGCATCGGTGAAGACGCCGCCCTTGGTCAGGAAGGCGCGGTCCTTGTCCAACTCGTCCAACGCCTGATCCAGGCTGTGGCAGACGGTCGGGATCTTCGCGTCTTCTTCCGGCGGCAGGTGGTAGAGATCCTTGGTGGCGGCCTCGCCCGGATGGATCTTGTTCTCCACGCCGTCCAGACCGGCCATCAGCATCGCGCTGAAGCCCAGGTACGGGTTGCAGGTGGGGTCGGGAAAGCGCACCTCGATGCGGCGGCCCTTGGGGTTGGGCACGTACGGGATGCGGATCGAGGCCGAGCGGTTGCGCGAGCTGTAGGCCAGCTTGACAGGCGCCTCGTAGCCCGGCACCAGCCGCTTGTAGCTGTTGGTGCCCGGGTTGGTGATGGCGTTCAGCGCGCGCGCGTGCTTGATGATGCCGCCGATGTAGAACAGCGCGAACTCGCTCAGACCGGCGTAGCCGTCACCGGCGAACAGGTTCTTGCCGTCCTTCCACACCGACTGGTGCACGTGCATGCCGCTGCCGTTGTCGCCGACCACCGGCTTGTGCATGAAGGTCGACGTCTTGCAGTAGGCAGCCGCCACGTTGTGGATCACGTACTTCTGCAGGATCAGCCAGTCGGCGCGCTGCACCAGCGTGCTGAAGCGGGTGCCGATCTCGCACTGCCCGGGTGCCGCCACCTCGTGGTGGTGGACCTCGACCGGGATGCCCAGCTGCTCGAGAATCAGGCACATCTCGGAGCGGATGTCCTGGAAGCTGTCGACCGGGGGCACCGGGAAGTAGCCGCCCTTGAGCGCCGGCCGGTGGCCCAGGTTGCCGCCTTCGATGGTGGCGCCGGTAGACCAGGGCGCCTCTTCAGAGCCGATCTTGTAGCTGGCGCCCGACATGTCGGAACTCCACTGCACCTGGTCGAAGATGAAGAACTCGGGCTCCGGCCCGAAGAAGGCGGCGTCGCCGATGCCTGAGGACTTCAGATAAGCCTCGGCGCGGCGCGCCAGGCTGCGCGGGTCACGCTCATACGGCTTGCCGTCGCTCGGCTCGAGCACGTCGCAGCTCATGATGATCGTCGGCTCTTCGAAGAAGGGGTCGATATTGGCCGTGTTCGGGTCGGGCATGAGCAGCATGTCCGAAGCCTCGATGCCCTTCCAGCCGGCGATCGACGAGCCGTCGAAGGCGTGGCCATTGACAAACTTGTCTTCGTCGAAATGCGAAACCGGCACCGTGACGTGCTGTTCCTTGCCGCGGGTGTCGGTGAAGCGGAAGTCAACGAATTTGATTTCGCTGTCCTTGACCATCTTCATCACGTCGGCAACTGTCTTTGCCATCGGGTTCTCCTAGCTGGCGCGTTGGTATGGGTGGGGTGATCGGGTGGTGCTCGGTCACGGCCCGCTGGGCCGGTTGACGCACCTCTATAAAGCAGATTCCGTGCCGACGATGGCCGGTCAGGCGGAATCCCGTTCCGCTCGTGCGCGGCTGGATCGCCTCAGGAATGCACCGTCTTGAAGCACTCTAACGCACACTTTCGGGGCACGGCCAACGCGCGTTATCGCACCACCTCGGGGCCGAGCTGCACGGCCAGCGCGAACAGCCCCGCCCGAAGGGCTTCGAAGGCCTCGCCGACCGCCGCGTCGTCGCCCTTCACGCCGAGTTCGATGTGGCGACCCCACTGCGGGTGGTCGACGCTGGGCAGGCTGAACACGCGCACGCCGGCGAAACGGCGCTCGATGTCTTCCATCAGCGGCGTCAGGGTGGCTTCCATGCCGCCGAGCACGATCACCGAGCGCTCGGCCAGGCGCTGGGCGCCGTGCAGGTGGGCGTAGCGCTGGTCGAGCAGCGTCTCGATCATCGGCCAGGCCATCACCGGGAAGCCGGGCACGAAGTGCACGTCGCCGACCGAGAAGCCCGGAATCCGGTTGTACGGGTTGTGCACGATCGACGCACCTTCCGGGAACACGCCCATGTTCAGACGGTGCACGTTGTCGGCGCGGTCGGGGTCGTAGGGCACGCCCTGCTCGGCCGCCACCTCCTGCATGCGCTGCTGGATCAGCCACCGCGCTTCAGGGTGCAGCACCAGCGGGCGGCCGAGCGCCGCCGCCGCGCACTGGCGCGTGTGGTCGTCCGGCGTGGCGCCGATGCCGCCGCAGGAGAACACCAGTTCACCGCTGGCGAAGGCCGCCGCCAAAGCCTCGGTGATGCGCGCACGGTCATCGCCCACATAACGCGCCCAGGCCAGTGCCAGTCCGCGCGCACCGAGCAGCTCGATGACCTTGGCCAGATGCTTGTCGGCGCGCTTGCCCGACAGGATCTCGTCGCCGATGATGATCAAGCCGATGTTCATGGGGCAGGCAGTCCTTGCAGCGCGGGGGGCGGGTGAGCGGCCTCGACCTTCGGTTCAGCGGCGGCAGATCTCTCGGCAGCCTCGTGCGAGCGCAGCCGCGCCAGCGCGCCGAGCGCGAAGTGCGCGAACCACAGCGCGGAAAAGGCAAAAACCAGTGTGTACAGCGCCACGGCGACCACGATCAGCAGCGGTGCAAAGATCAGCGAGGCGGCGCCTGCCGCCCACAGCAGCGCAGGCGCGGCGCCAAGCAACCCGCAGACCAGGCCCATCGCAAGCAGCGGCCAGCGCTGCGCCACCAGCACCAGGCGCCGCTCGTCGGCGCTGGCATGGTCGGCCAGCACATCGAAGGCGAACACGCGGCAAGTCAGCCAGCCCCAGATCAGCGGCGGCAGCACGAAGGCCAGCGGCGGCACCAGCCACAGCGGCAGGCTCAGGCCAAGAGCCAGCAGTGCGGCCGTGGCGCAGGCCAACGACCACAGCACGCCCTGCCACCAGGCGGCGCCGTGGCGGCGCTCGAGACCCGGGAAGCGGCGTCGCGCCACCATCGTGGTCAGCACCGGCGTCATCAGCCAGGCCACCGCCAGCAGCGAAGCGATCACCACCACCGGCAGCGCCAGCGCCAGCACGATCAGCGGCGCCAGCATCATGCGCAGGCTGCCGGCACCGATGCTGTCGAGCCACCGCAGCAGGGCATCGACC
>JBBQOR010000402.1:0-3341 GCA_038331055.1 Burkholderiales bacterium | reverse complement strand
CGGCAGCGCCGGCGCAAACGGCGCGCGGCGATCGACCACCTCGCGGCTTTCGCGCGCGATGAAGGTCTTGACGATGCGGTCTTCCAGCGAGTGGAAGGCGATCACCACCAGCCGCCCGCCCGGCGCCAGCAGTGCCAGCGCCGCGTTCAGCCCTTGTTCAAGCGCTTCAAGCTCGGCATTGACGAAAATCCGAAGACCTTGATACGTGCGCGTCGCAGGGTCCTGGCCCGGCTCGCGGGTCTTGACTGCACCAGCCACGATCGAGGCCAGCTCCCCGGTGCGCTGTATGGGCTGCCCGCCTGCGCGGCGAGCCACAAGCGCCTTTGCAATCTGAACAGCAAACCGTTCTTCCCCATAGTCGCGGATCACCTGTGCAAGGGTGCGCTCGTCGGCGCGAGCCAGAAAGTCCGCGGCGGTCTCGCCACGGGTCGTGTCCATGCGCATGTCCAGCGGCGCGTCGAAGCGAAAGCTGAAGCCGCGCTCGGGCGTGTCGATCTGCGGGCTGCTGATGCCCAGGTCGAGCAGCACGCCGTCGACGTGTGTGATGCCGCGCCCGGCCAGCTCTTCGCGCAGTTCGGCGAAGTTGGCATGCACCATCAGCAGACGCGGATCGTCCAGCGCGGCGGCGCTGGCGACCGCCTCGGGGTCACGGTCGAAGGCCAGCAGCCGGCCGGCCGGCGCCAGCCGCTGCAACACCGCGCGCGCATGGCCGCCGCGGCCGAAGGTGCCGTCGACGTAGAGACCGTCGGTACGTGTGACGAGCGCGTTCACCGCTTCTTCGAGCAGCACGCTGGCGTGGGTGCCGGGTTCCTGCACCACCGCTTGCCCGCGCGGGGCGCGGCGGGGCCGGGTGCGCGACTTCATCGCAGCACGAAAGCGCGGATCTCGGCCGGCATCGGCTGCGCCGTCACCTGGGCTTCGTGCGCGGCATGGCGCGCGGCATCCCACAGTTCGAGCATGTGGCCGTTGCCGATCAGCAGCAGCTCACGCGTCAGCGCCGCGGCGCTGCGCAGCTCGGGCGGCACCAGCACACGGGCGGCGCTGTCGAGTTCGACGTCCACCGCGCTGCCCAGGAAGATGCGGCGCCAGGGCTCGGCATCCATCGTGAGGGCCATCAATTGCTCGCGGAACGATTCCCAGCGCGGCCGCGGGAAAACCCAGAGGAAGCCGTCGGGGTGCTTGGTCAGCGTCAGCCGACCCTCGCAGGTGGCCTGCAGCAGTTCGCGCTGGCGCACGGGCACGGTGATCCGCCCCTTGCCATCGAGCGCCAGCGCCGAAGTCCCCTGAAACACCGCAGCCGCCACGATCTCCCACCCTGTTCCACTTTGCGGCACTTTATAGTACCGAGACAGGCAGATCAACCTGCGGATACAGAAAAAATCAATGAAATCAGGAACTTAAGCGAGGTTCTTTGAGCATATCTCTTGAAATTCAGACGTAGAAATAATGACTTGGAAGTGTCATTGAAAGTGATGGGTGAGGTTTCAGCCTGCCCGTGGGGCCGCGGCGATCCGCTCAGGACGCAGGCTCAGCGCCCGCTCGGGGTATGCGCTGAGCGCGGCGGCCGGCGTCTGCGGCCGGTGGCGGACTTCGTTGCCGGGTCCTCGCCAAGTGCAGCGGCTTCGCGCAGCGCGGCGGCAATCAGTGCATCGGCCATCCACAGCGCGACGCGCTCGACCTCGCGGTCGGACAGGCCCCAGATGTCCTTCAGGATCACCACCGGCTCGATGCCGTAGACCACCGACAGCGCGCGGTGCAGCCTGGCGTGCAGCGCGGCGGGCAACTGTGGCGCCAGCGGCGCCAACGCATGCCCCAGGATGCGCACTCGGTGGCCCCGCCGATAGGGCTCTTCCTGAAGCCGCCCGGCGCGTTCGAGCGCCCACTGCTCCAGCGACAGCTGGGCGGCGGCGCGCAACTGCGGCTCGAATTCGCGAAAGCGCGGGAAGGTCTGGCCGAAGAGTTCGTGCACGCGCGCGCGGCCGTCGGGCAACTCGCTGGCCAGCCTGCGCACCGGCCCGAGCGAGCTGTCGATGACCGCCGTCACCAGCGCGCTGCGGCTGGCAAAGCAGCGGTAGGCGGTGGCGCGCGAGACCTTCGCGCTGCGCGCGAGTTCGGGCACCGAGGGGATGTGCCCATGCTCGTGGATGATGTTCATCGCCGTATCCAGCAGCCGCTGTCGCGTGACGGCCCGCGCGCCATGAGCCGGCACGGCAGCAGGTGAACTGGGCTGTGGTCTGGAGCGGGCCATGCGGGTTAGTCCGGGTTCGGCGAGCGGCTCGAGTGCTTGGCCTTGGCTGCCCTCGTCCTTATGATGCGTCCTGCCTGATATGAGACACAAGTCTCAGTTTCACCAGAAGACACCGCGCCAGCCCCCGGAGTAACCCGGCCCTGGCAGCGGCCCCGGGCGGATACAGACGGAGACAGACGATTCCATGCGCATCGCCAGTTGGCGTTGGGGCGGACGCAACCATGTCGGCACCGTGTCGTCCGACGGCACCGAGCTGACCTCGCTCGCCGTGCCCGATGCGGCCGCCGGCGCACTGCCGCTGATCGAGGCGATGTCGCGTGGCGAGGGCCTGCCCCGGCCGGCAGGCACCCGGCTGCCGGTGGCCGCCGTCACGCTGCGCGCGCCGCTGCCGCGGCCCCGGCGCAACCTCTTCTGCATCGGCCGCAACTACCGCGCCCATGCCGCCGAGCTGGCCACCACCGTGTTTCGCGAATCCTTGCCCGAGCGCGATACCTGGCCGATCGTCTTCAGCAAGTTCCCCGAGACCGTGATCGGCCCGCACGACGATGTGCGGCTGCCGGGCAAGGCGGTGTCAGAGCAGATCGATTACGAAAGTGAGCTGGCAGTCATCATCGGCCGCGGCGGGCGCGACATTCCGCGCGCCCGCGCGATGGACCATGTGTTCGGCTGGACGGTGGTCAACGACGTCTCGGCGCGCGACGTGCAGGTGCGCCACCAGCAGTGGGAGCTGGGCAAGGGCTTCGACACCTTCTGCCCGATGGGGCCGTGGATCGTCACCGCCGACGAACTCGCCGCACGCGACACCCGCGTGCGCGGCTGGGTCACGCCGCGCGGCGGCAACGCCGAGTTGCGCCAGGACGGCCGCACCAAGGACATGATCTTCGACATCCCGACGCTGATCGAGACCTGCTCGCGCGGCATCACGCTACTGCCCGGCGACGTGATCGCGACCGGCACGCCGGCCGGCGTCGGCATGGGGCTGAAGCCGCCGCAGTGGCTGCAGCACGGCGATGTCATGCGCATCGAGGTCGACGGCATCGGCGCGATCGAGAACCGGTTCGAGTCGCGGTGACGGGGCAAGCGCGATGACGTT
>JBBQOR010000401.1:0-3346 GCA_038331055.1 Burkholderiales bacterium | reverse complement strand
ATCCTGCGCCGCAGCCGCCGCCCGGCAGCGCCCGCGGTCGAGTCAACCCGGCTGGTCTTCGACGGTCTGGTAATCGACCTGGAGCGCCGCCAGGTGCTGCGCCAGGGCGCAGCGGTCGAGCTGACCGGCACCGAGTTCGAGCTGTTGGTGCTGCTGGCGCGCGAGCCGCAGAAGGTGTTCAGCCGCGACGAGATCCTGAACCGGCTGCGCGGCCACGAGGCCGATCTGTACACCCGGGCAGTGGACATCCTCATCAGCCGGCTGCGCAAGAAGCTCGAGCCGCTGGACGTCATCCGCACGCTGCGCAACGCCGGTTATGCCTTTGCCGGGGCGCGTGGGTGAAGCCCACCGGCGCGCGCCTGCGGTTGCTGTGGCGTTCACTCGGCGTGCGGCTGGTGGCACTGTTCCTGCTGCTGGCGCTGGCCACTGCCGGGGTCTTCACGGCCGGCATGCAGCGAGCGCTGGCCGGCGGCTGGAGCGAGTTCGTGCGCCCGCTGCTCAACGACTATCTCGACCGGCTGTCCGCGGAGATCGGCAGCCCGCCCGACCCGGCGCGCGCCGCCGCGCTGGTGCAGCGGCTGCCGTTGAGCATCCGCATCGATGGGCCCGACGTGCAGTGGCAGTCGGCCGCGCGGCCTGGGCATGACGACGAGCGCGGCAGCCGGGCCGACCGTTTCCTGACCCGCACCAGCGCTGACGGGCACCGCATCACTTTCGGCGTCAGCACCACGGCCTGGGAGGGTCGGCCACGCGCCACCGGCTGGTTGACGCTGGCCGCCTTGCTGCTGCTGACGGCCGTCGCCTACGCCGCCACGCGCCGCCTGTTCCGGCCGATCGATGACATCCGCGTCGGTGTGTTGCGCTATGGCCAGGGCCACTTCGGCACGCCGATTCCGCGCCGGCGCGATGACGAACTGGGTGAACTGGCCACGCAGGTCAATACCATGGCCGGCGAACTGCAACGCATGCTCGAGGCCAAGCGCGCGCTGCTGCTGGCCGTCAGCCACGAGCTGCGCAGCCCGCTGACCCGCGCACGGCTGAACGCCGAACTGGTGGCCGAAGGCCCAAGGCGCGACGCGCTGCTGCGCGATCTGGCCGAGATGCGCGACCTGATCACCGACCTGCTCGAAGGCGAACGCCTGCAGGGCGGTCACGCTGCGCTGCAGCGCGAGCCGACCGATCTGGATACGGTGGTGCGCGAGGTGCTGGACGAAGGCTTTGCCGACCTGGCGGTGGTGACCGATTTGCAGGCCGGTGCGCCGCTGGCGCTGGACCGCATGCGGCTGCGGCTGGTGCTGCGCAACCTGCTGTCCAACGTGCGCCGGCATGCGGCCGGCGCTGCTGCGCCGCCGCGGCTGAGCACGCGACGCGACGCCGCAGGCGTGATGCTGGTGCTGCGCGACTTCGGCCCCGGGGTGGAGCCTGCCGCGCTGGCGAGGCTGGCCGAGCCCTTCTACCGCCCCGATGCCGCGCGCAGCCGGCACGCCGGCGGGGTGGGTCTGGGCCTGCATCTGGCACGGCTGGTGGCGCAGGCCCATGGCGGCAGTCTGCAACTGGCCAACGCCGGGCCAGGGCTGGTGGTGAATTTGCGGCTGCCGACCGGCTGAGGTCGGGTCTCTCGACTGCAGACCACCGACCTGGCTCTGAAACGAAAAACCCGGTCGGTGGGCAACGACCGGGTTGGCATGGCAGACCGCGGCCGACGGGCCGCAGGTCAGGCTGACGTCAGTGCTGCGTCTGCGCCTGCTCGATGCCCGCGATCGCCCAGCTGCGGCTGTCGTCCAGCGGCTTGACCAGATGCCAGGTCTCGTTGAAGTCGATCAGCGGGCTGCCGAGGTCCTCGCGCAACTGGCCGGTGAAGCGAACGCTGACGATCTGGCGCTCGGCCTCGTGCATCACGTCGAGCACCTTGGCGTCGACCTGGGCCACATCGGTGTGCTGCGTCGACGCGCCGCGCTCCTGCAAGTCCAGCCGCAGCGCGGCAAACATCTCCGGTGTGGTGAAGGTGCGCAGATCGTTCAGGTCGGCGGTGTCGTTGGCCGCCTGCATGCGGATGAAGATCATCTTGGCCACGCGCTCGAAGCCTTCGCTGTCGAAGGTGGCGGGCACGAAAGCCTTGGGCAAGGCGGCGACCACCGGTGCCGGTTCGGCCACCGTGTCGGCCGGGGCCGGCAGGGTCTCGGCCGGCATCGCGGGCTGCATCACCGACGCGGGCTGTGCGCTGCCACCCGCCGCGGGCCAGGCCACCTGCGTGGGCGCCGACTGGCCGGCGTTCCCGGCGTTCCCGGCGTACTCCATGCCGTTGTTCTGCGGCTTCGGGCCGAAGCGGCGCATCAGCAGGCGGATGACGAAGAAAGCAGCCACCGCCAGCAGCAGCATCATCAGGATGTTGCCGAAGGCTGCGCCCATGCCCAGGTGGCTCATCAGTGCGGCGATGCCCAGGCCCGCTGCCAGGCCGGCGATCGGGCCCATCCACGAGCGATTGCCTGCGGCAGCGACGGCCGGCGCGGCAGCCGCAGCGCCGGCGGTGGCCGGGGCGGCCTGCGTCGGGCTGGCCGGCTTGCCAGGGGCCGAATCGGGTGCAGTGCGCGCCGGCATGTCACGTTGCATGCCGGCGTTCTTGCCCCCGCCCAGGCGCTTGGCGTCTGACAGCGTGGGCGTGACGGTCGCCGCAAAGGCGATGATCAGGGCGCCGATCAACCAGGTCTTCATCGTGTGGTCCTTGCCTCGTAGTAGAAACGGAACTCGCGCGAGATGATCGAGCGGTGCCGCGGAGTGTCTGCGACCGCGCCCTCATTGTGAAGTTCGCGCGGCCAAGACCCTACTTTGAAAGGCCGTTCGTGAGCGCTGCACTGCTGTGGATTTGTACCGGCCTGTTGATGCTGGTGGGGCTGGCCGGTACCGTGTTGCCGGTGCTGCCAGGCACCGCCCTGATCCTGGCCGGCGCCGTGCTGGGGGCCTGGATCGACGATTTCAGCCGTGTCGGTGCCGGCACACTGACCGTGTTGGCGCTGATGGCCGTGCTGGCCTGGGTGCTCGAGTACGTGGCGGCGCTGCTGGGCGCGCAGAAGGTGGGTGCCAGCCGCCAGGCGCTGGTTGGCGCGGCCATCGGCACCGTGGTCGGGCTGCTGATGGGGTTGGTCGGGGTGCTCTTCATGCCGCTGGTCGGCGCCGCGGTGGGAGAGTATCTGGCGCGGCGCAACCAGCAGCAGGCGCTGAGGGTGGGCGTGGGCACCGGGCTGGGCCTGCTGGCCGGCATGCTGGCCAAGGTGGTGCTGGGCTTCATGATGGTCGGGCTGTTCCTGGCCGCGCTGGTTCTTTGACGGCCGCGCCACGCCGACAGTTT
>JBBQOR010000400.1:0-3355 GCA_038331055.1 Burkholderiales bacterium | reverse complement strand
TGCGCCGGCACGGCCTCGATGCGGTCGATGTCGATCGCATTGGGCACCACCGAGACGGAGGCCCCGGGCAACCCCATGCGGCCCACCAGATCGGCCTGCACCGCTGCGCTGACCGTCAGCACGCGGGTGTACGGCAGCCGCACCAGCAGCCGTTCGGCGCGCGACGCCAGCAGCGCATCCAGCGACGACAGCCACTGGTCGGCCGCCTTCGGGCCCGCCGCGGCGGTGTCGTGGATCGTCGCCACGATCGGCTGGCGGCGCAGCGTGCAGGCCAGCCAGGCGGCGGGCAACGGGGCGTAGGTCTGGCAGTCCACCACGTCGTAGCGCCGGGCCAGCAGATGCAAGAACACGCTGGCCATGAAGCGCAGCTTGGCCGCCAGCGGGCGCGTCGGCGGGCTGCTGATGCGCGGGCCGCGGTGCAGGTGCCGCACGCCGTCGATGGTCTCTTCATCGGGGCAGGCGCGCTGCCGCATCGACAGCCAGGTCACGTCGTGGCCCAGCCGCGACAGTTCGCGCGCGAGCAGCGCGTAACGCGTCTCGCCGCCGCCGCTGGTGTGCGGCACCGACATCTCGCTGACGATGAGGATCTTCATCGGATGCCTCAAGCTGCGGCGGCGAAACCCCGCTGTACCGCCGCTACAACGGCCGAGCGCGATCGCACAATCGGCCTGGCCAATGCTGTCTTTGCTGTGATCGCCCGGTCGCCCCCCGCGGCCCACCCATGCCCCCGCCGCAGGATGCCCGCTTGAAGCCGGTACTGATCGTGGGCGCCGGATTCTCCGGCGCCGTCATTGCCCGCGAACTGGCCGACGCCGGACGGCCGGTACGCCTGATCGACCGTCGCCCGCACCTGGGCGGCAACGCGCACGATCAGGTCAACGAACATGGCATCCGCATCCACACCTACGGCCCGCACCTGTTCCACACGGCCAACCAGGCGGTGGTGCAGTGGCTGTCGCGCTTCACCGGCTGGCTGCCCTACCGCCACCGGGTCAAGGCGATGCTCGCCGACGGCCGGCTGGTGACGATGCCGGTCAACGCCGAGACCACCGCCATCGTCGGCCGCGACCGGCTGGTGGATGTGCTGTTCCGGCCCTACACGCGCAAGATGTGGGGCTTGCAGCCCGAGCAGCTGGACGTCAGCGTGCTCTCTCGCGTGCCCATCCGCGAGGACATGAACGAGTTCTACTTCCCCGACGATCCGTTCCAATGCATGCCCGATGCGGGCTATACGGCACTGTTCGATCGCATGCTCGATCACCCGCTGATCGACACCCAGCTCGGCGTGGCCTACGAGCGCGGCATGGAGGCGGGCTTCGCGCACTGCTTCAACTCGATGGCCATCGACGAGTTCTTCGACCATCGGCTGGGCTTGCTGCCCTACCGCTCGATCCGCTTTCACACCGTCACGCTGCCGTTGCCGCGCCTGCTGCCGGTGGCGGTGGTCAACTTCACCCACGATCTGCCCTACACGCGCATGACCGAGTGGAAGCACCTGCCGGGCAACCCCGAGACCGCCGTCACCACGCTGACCTACGAAGAGCCCTGCGCGGCCGAAGACAACGGCCACGAGCGTTACTACCCGGTGAAGGACGCCGACGGCCGCAACCGCGAAACCTACAAGCGTTACCAGGCGCTGGTGCCGCCCGACATGAGCTTCGTCGGGCGCTGCGGGCAGTACGTCTACCTGGACATGCACCAGGCCGTGAGTGCCGCGCTGGCGGTGGCGCAGCGCCATCTACAGGGCTGAACCGGTGGTCGGCGCGCCGCGCCGGATGGTCTCCAGCGCCGCCTCCATCGCATCGCCGGCGCGATCCCAGGTGAACTCCAGGCTGCGCTCGCGGCCCTGCGACGCGATGCGCTGGCGCAGGGGCTCGTCCCCGGCCATCCGGTGCACGGCGCTGGCGATCGAGTCCGGGTTCTTCGGCTCGACCACCAGGGCCGTTCGGCCGTCCTCGGCGAAGGCCTCCGTGCCCGGCTGGGTTGTGATGGTAGCCAGGCCGCAGGCCATCGCCTCCAGCGGAAACAGCGGGAAGCTTTCGTACCACGAGGCGCTGAGCAGCAGGTGATGGGCGCGGTAGGCCTGCGCCAGCGCGGCGGGCCCCAGAAAGCCCAGCGGCCGGTACGGGAAGACCGGGTTGTCCGGCGGCAGCAGCGCGTTGCCGTAGACGCTCCACTCGAACGCCAGCGCCGGGTGCTGCGCCTTCAGCCGGCGCAGCGCCTCGCAGATCTCGCGCAGGCCTTTCCACTCGGCGTCGCGGCCGCCGTAGCTGATGATGCGCAGCGGCTCGCCGGCCGTGCGCACGGTGGGCATGCCGCTGAAGATCCGGTGGTCGATCGCGTTGGGGCACAGCTGCACCGGCCGGCCAGGGTGCGTTGCCTGCAGCCGCTGTTGCAGCCAGGGCGAGTTGGCCAGCAAGTCCAGCCCCGGGCCGTAGGCCAGCTCTGATTCGCGCCGCGACGCCTCGCCGCCCAGCCGCTCTTTCCAGAAGTAGGGCTCGTAGTGCTGCGCAAAGCAGGCCAGCCGTCCTTGGCCGAGCAGCCGCACCGGCCAGGCGGTCTCGCTGTCGGTGGCCAGCGTCAGGTCAGCCGCTGGCAACACGCGGGCCAGATGGTCGATGGCGCCGCCCTGGCGCACGCCGTAGCTGCTGAAGTTCGACAGCGCAATGCCCAGGCGCCCGGCGCCTTCGCGTACGCGGCCTGTGTCGGCTTGACTGGCTGCGTCAGGCGGCCGGCCGCGGTTCAGCCACAGGCGCGCCCCGGTCGCCAGCGCGCGGGTGATGCCCGCCAGGCCTGCGCGGGCTGCCTTCGCCGGAGTCTCGCTGACCAGCCTGAAGTGCCACGGCCGGGGCAGCCAGGCCGGCAGCGGGCAGGGGTGGCTGGGCACGACGCTGACTTCATGCCCGCGCAGCGCCAGTTGCTGCGCATGCTGCATCACGCACCAGATGCCGCCGCTGAAGCGGTCGCGTGCGAAGGGCGGGGTGACGATGGTGATGCGCATCGCGTTGTTCAGCGCACCCGGCGGCGCCACAGCACCAGCGCCAGCACCATCGCCATCGCCAGCGCCACGAACAACTCGGCCGCCAGCACGGCCAGCGCGGCGCCGCGCTCCTGCCAGCGCGGCGCCAGCGCCCACACCGTCAGCAGGCCGATGGCCGCGCCCAGGCTCAGCACCACCGAGAAGGCGCGCTCCATGCCCAGCGGCAGCATCACCTGCATGCCCAGCGTGTTGCTGACTGCCGTGAAGACGATGCACAGGCCCAGCAGCTGCGCGGCGGGCACCGCGGGCAGGAAGGCTTCGCCGATGACGACGCGGATCACCGGCTCGGCCAGCAGCGCAATGGCCAGTGCCGCC
>JBBQOR010000399.1:0-3356 GCA_038331055.1 Burkholderiales bacterium | reverse complement strand
CAGGCGCAGCGCCTGGACACCTTGGGCCTCAAGCTCGGCCGGCCGGCGGCTGCGCTGGCGCGCCAGCAGCAGACATTGCAGTCGCATGCGCAGCGGCTGCAGACGGCGCTGTCGCGCCGGCTGGAGCGCGACGCAATGGGTCTGGACCTGCGTGCGAACCGCCTGAAGCAGGCGCTGGCGCTGCAGTTCGAGCGGCGCGGGCAGCGCCTGGCGCGCCTGGACGAGCGGCTGCACGCGCTCGACCCGGCGCAGGTGCTGGCGCGCGGCTACGCGTGGATCGAAGGCGCCGATGCGCGGCCGGTGATGTCGACGCGGGCGCTGCAGCCCGGGCAGCCTTTGCGCGCCGTCTGGGCCGACGGCAGCGCGCACGTCGAGGTGGTGGACGTGCACCGCGCGCCTGCGCCGCCATCAGCCGACTGAACGTCCACACCGTGTCGAAAGAAGCGCGGTTGCCTACAATCGCGCCACCACAAACTGAAGAGGAAGACCACGATGGAGCACAAGCTGCCCGCCCTGCCGTTCGCGATCGATGCGCTGCTGCCGCACTACAGCCCGGAGACCCTCGAGTTCCACCACGGCAAGCACCACAACGCCTACGTCGTCAACCTCAACAATCTGCAAAAGGGCACCGAGTTCGAGACGATGGCGCTGGAAGATATCGTCCGCAAGTCCAGCGGTGGCGTCTACAACAACGCCGCACAGATCTGGAACCACTCCTTCTTCTGGAACTGCATGAAGCCCGCTGGCGGCGGCGAGCCCAGCGGCGCGCTGGCCAGCGCCATCACCGCCAAGTGGGGCAACTACGCCGCCTTCCGCGAGGCTTTCGTGAAGAGCGCGGTCGGCAACTTCGGCTCGGGCTGGACCTGGCTGGTGAAGAAGGCCGACGGCACGGTGGACATCGTCAACATGGGCGCCGCGGGCACGCCGCTGACCACCGGCGATACCGCGCTGCTGACGGTGGACGTGTGGGAGCACGCCTACTACATCGACTACCGCAACCTGCGGCAGAAGTTCGTCGAGACCTACCTGGACAAGATGGTCAACTGGGAATTTGCGCAGGCGAACTTCGGCTGACGCGTTGTTGATCTGACCAGCGGGCCGCGTGAGCGGCCCGCGGTCTTTGGCGGGTGCCGATCCAGCGGCGCCGATTCCATGTGACCGCTCAGTTGCCGAACGGCGAGCCGCGCAGCCTGGCGCCCGGCTTGATGCCTCGCTTGGCGAACCAGCCCTGGTTCATCTCCAGGGCGAAGCGCACCGGCTTGGTCGAGCAATGCGAGGCTTCGCTCAGCGGCTGCATGTCGGCCAAGTTGACGATGCTGCCATCGTCGTCGATGAAGGCGATGGTCAGCGGCAGCGGCGTGTTGCGCATCCAGAAGCAGCGCCGGTCTGCCTGCTGGTAGACGAAGAGCATGCCTTCGTTGGCGCCCATCTCGCGCCGATGCATCATGCCCACCATCTGCTGCGGCAGTGTGCGCGCCAGTTCGGCCTGGATCAGGTGCATGCCGGCCCCCAGCGCGACGGTCGGCAGCTTCGGTTGTGCCTGATCCTGGGCTGACGCGGGCGGCGCGAATGCCGCCAGCAGCACGACAACCGCCGACAGGCAGTGGCGCAAGGCTTCGCTCTTGATCTGGATCACGGGACGATAGGGTTGTACTGACCATTATCCGGGCATCGGTCCGACCGGACCTGCGCTGCCCAGTTCTGCCGATGTCCGACGATGCCCGCCAGTCTTGCCCCGCCGCTTGAGGTTCCGCTGCCGGCCCCCGCCGGTGCATCCGCGGCGGTGGTCGACGACCCGTTGGAGCTCGAGGCCTTCACCCGCTGGCACCACGGCCCGGACGGTGCGCGGGCGGGTGAATCCTCGCTGCTGATCTCTGGCATGGTCTGCGCCGCCTGCGCCGATGCCGTCGAACAAACGCTGGCCGCCGTGCCCGGTGTAGCCTGGGCGCGCGTTGGGGCGGCCACTCAGCGCGCCACGCTGCGCTGGGACCCGGCGCTCACCCGGCCGAGTGCGTGGATCGACGCCGTGCGCCGCGCCGGCTACGACGCGGTGCCCGATGGCGCCGCTGCCGGCCGCGCGCTGCGCGAGGCCGAACGACGGCGTGCGCTGTGGCGCCTGTTCGTGGCCTCGTTCTGCATGATGCAGGTGATGATGTTCGCTACCCCGGCCTATGTGGCCGGGCCAGGCGATCTGGAGCCCGACCTGCGCCAGTTGCTCAACTGGGGTAGCTGGGTGCTGACGCTGCCGGTGCTGTTGTTCAGCGCCGGCCCGTTCTTCCAGGGGGCCTGGCGCGCACTGCGCCAGCGGCGCATGGGCATGGACGTGCCGGTGGCGCTGGGCCTGATGGTCACCTTCGTCGCCAGCACCGGCGCCACCTTCAGCCCCGGCGGCCCCTTCGGCACCGAGGTGTACTTCGACTCGCTCGCCATGTTTGTCGCCTTCTTGCTCGGTGGGCGCTGGTTCGAGCTACAGGCGCGGCAGCGCGCCACGCAGGCGCTGGAGTCGGCGCTGGCGGGGCTGCCGCAGGTGGCCTGGCGAGTACGGGGCGAAGGCGGCGACGGCAGCGTCGAGCAGGTCAGCGTGCTGCGGCTGCGCCCCGGCGACGTGGTGCGCGTGCCGGTGGGCGACTCCTTCCCCGCCGACGGCCTGCTCACCCTGGGTGCCACCCGCGCCGACGAGGCCTTGCTGACGGGCGAGTCGGCGCCGGTCGACAAAGCGGTGGGCTCCGCGGTGGTCGGCGGCAGCATCAACCTCGAGACCGCGGTGGAGATGCGCGTCGAGCGTGCCGGCCCCGACACGCGCTGCGCGGCCATCGTGGCGATGATGCGCGATGCTGCCACGCAGCGCCCGGCGCTGGCGCGGTTGGCCGACCGGTGGGCGGGGCCCTTCGTCTGGGTGGTGCTGCTGCTGGCGGCCGGCGCGGCAGCGGTGTGGTCCGTGGTCGACCCGACGCGCGCGGTCTGGGTGGCGGTGTCGGTGCTCATCGTGACCTGCCCCTGCGCCTTGTCGCTGGCCGCACCGGCCGCGCTGACGGCCGCCGCCGGAGGCATGGCGAGGCATGGTGTGCTGGTGCAGCGGCTGGACGCCATCGAGTCGCTGGCCCGGGTGCGCCACCTATTCATCGACAAGACCGGCACGCTGACCGAAGACCGCCTGACGCTGCGCGAGGTGCAGGTGTACGGCGCGCTCGACTCAGCCGCAGCGCTGCATATGGCCGCCACGCTGGCCGGCTGGTCGCGCCATCCGCTGTCGCGCGCTCTGGTGGAAGCGGGCGAGGCCACCGGCTGGCGCGCGTCGCCTGGGCCGGCAGTGCGCGAAGTCGCGGGGGCCGGGCTCGAGCGGCTGGACGATGACG
>JBBQOR010000398.1:0-3360 GCA_038331055.1 Burkholderiales bacterium | reverse complement strand
GGCGACCGCGTCTACGTCGTCGCTGGCGACCAGGTGCGGCCCCTACACTCGATGGCATGAATCAGAATTTCGAAGCGCTGCTGGCACGCGCCGAATCGTTGCTGGCGCGGCTGGAAGCCGTGCTGCCGCATGCCGCCACCGCGCCCGACTGGCAAGCCTCCACCGCCTTTCGCTACCGCAAGCGCAGCCGCGGCGCCGGTGTGCTCGAACCCGTGCGCCAGGTGTCGTCGATCCGGCTGGCTGAGCTGAAAGAAGTCGAGCCGCAGAAGCAGCGCCTGGTGCGCAACACCGCGCAGTTCGTCGCCGGGCGCGGCGCCAACAACGTGCTTCTGACCGGCGCGCGCGGCACCGGCAAGAGTTCGCTCATCAAGGCCGTGCTCAACGAGTTCGCGCCGCAGGGCCTGCGCCTGATCGAGGTCGACAAGGCCGATCTGGTGGATCTGCCCGATCTGGTCGACCTGGTCAGTGCGCGCAGCGAGCGCTTCGTCGTCTTCTGCGACGACCTGGGCTTCGACGAAGGAGAGCCGGGCTACAAGGCGTTGAAGAGCGTGCTCGACGGCTCGATTGCGGCGCATGGGCACAACGTGTTGATCTACGCCACCAGCAACCGCCGCCACCTGCTGCCCGAGTACATGCAGGAGAACCTGAGCTACCAGCACACCGCCGATGGCGAGGTGCACCCGGGCGAAGGCGTGGAAGAGAAGATCAGCCTGTCCGAGCGCTTCGGGCTGTGGATCAGCTTCTACCCCTTCACGCAGGACGAGTACCTGGCCATCGCGGCGCAGTGGATGCACGGCTTCGGCGTCGACGAGGCGCGCATCGCCGCGGCGCGCCAGGAATGCCTGGTCTGGGCGCTCGAGCGCGGTTCGCGTTCTGGCCGCGTGGCCTGGCAGTTTGCGCGCGACTTTGCCGGGCGGCTGGATGCTTGAGCGCGCCACGGTGGAGGAGGCGGTGGAGGTGGCGGTCGGCGTGCTGATCGACGCCGAAGGGCGCTTCCTGCTGACCTCCAGGCCCGAGGGCAAGGTCTACGCCGGCTACTGGGAGTTCCCCGGCGGCAAGGTCGAGGCCGGCGAGAGCGTCGAGGCCGCTCTGGCGCGCGAACTGCACGAGGAACTCGGCATCGAGATCGATGGCGCCGAGCGCTGGCGCGCCGAGGTGGTCGATTACCCGCACGCCCGCGTGCGGCTGAACTTCTGCAAGGTCTTCGGCTGGCGCGGCGTGCTGCAGATGCGCGAGGGCCAGCGCATGGCCTGGCAACAGTTGCCGGTGCAGGTGCAGCCGGTACTGCGCGGCACCTTGCCGGTGCTGGCCTGGCTGGCCGGGGAGCGTGGCTTCAGCGGCGCCCCGTACACTGAGTCGATGGACTGGCTGGACGACGTGAAGTGGGATGCAGCCGGGCTGGTGACGGCCATCGCGCAGGAGCAGCACAGCGGCGATGTGCTGATGGTGGCGTGGATGAACCGCGATTCGCTGGCCGAGACGGTTTCCAGTGGCCGCGCGGTCTACTGGAGCCGCTCGCGGCAGTGTCTCTGGCGCAAGGGTGAGGAGTCCGGCCACGTGCAGCAGGTGCACGATCTGCGCCTGGACTGCGACGGCGACGTGGTGCTGCTGACCGTCACACAGCAGGGGCATGATCCCGGCATCGCCTGCCACACCGGGCGCCACAGTTGCTTCTTCCGCCGCTACGACCACGGCGGCTGGGCGGTGGTGTCGCCGGTGCTGAAGGACCCCGAGTCGATCTACCGCTGAAGCCATGACCCGCAGTGACGACACCCTGGCGCACCTGGCTGCCGTGATCGAGAGCCGGCGCGGCGCCGACCCCGAACGCAGCTACGTCGCGCGGCTGCTCGCCCGAGGCGATGACGCGATCCTGAAGAAGGTCGGCGAAGAAGCCGTCGAGGTGGTCATGGCGGCCAAGGACGGCGACCGCGGGCGCATCGTCGCCGAGGTGGCCGACCTGTGGTTCCACACGCTGGTCGCGCTGGCGCACTACGGGCTGTCGCCTTCCGAGGTGCTGGCCGAACTGCGCCGGCGCGAAGGCCTCTCAGGGCTGGACGAGTTCGCGCTGCGCAAGGCGCAGCAGCGTGAGCAGGAGACTGAACAAGCGACCGAACCGCACACCAAAGGAGCCGGATCGTGAGTGCCGACCCCGATTGCATCTTCTGCAAGATCGTTGCCGGCAAGATCCCGGCGCGCAAGGCGCACGAAGACGACGAGTTGCTGGTCTTCCACGACATCAACCCCTGGGCGCCGGTGCATGTGCTGGTGATTCCCAAGTTGCACATCGCCACGCTGTATGACGTCGGTGCCGAGCACGAAGGGCTGCTCGGGCGCATGCTGGCGCTGGCCCCGCGGCTGATGCGTCAGCTCGGCGTGGACGACGGCTTCCGCACCGTGATCAACACCGGGCGCAATGGCGGGCAGGAGGTCTTCCATCTGCACATGCACTTGATGGGCGGGCCGCGCCCGTGGGCTCGTGGCTGACCGCGGCGGCCTTGCGGCCAGTCCGGGTTTACGCGTCACCTAGAATTTCCGGTTACTCCAAAGGAGAACAGACATGGGTTCATTCAGCATTTGGCATTGGTTGATCGTGCTTCTCGTGGTGGTGCTGATCTTCGGCACCAAGAAGCTCAAGAACATGGGCTCCGACCTGGGCTCGGCCGTCAAGGGCTTCAAGGACGGCGTCAAGGGGTCCAACGACGCGGCCGACGAGACGGCGGCGCAGCCCGTGCCGACGGCGCAACAGGTCAGCGCGCAGCGCACGGTCGACGCCAATACCGTCGACGTCGAGGCCAAGACCAAGTCTTGAGCGCCGGCGCAGGCACAGCGGGGCTTCACGCGGCGACATGATCGACTTCGGATTCGACAAGCTTGCGCTGATCGGCGCGGTGGCGCTGATCGTCATCGGCCCGCAAAAGCTGCCCAAGGTGGCGCGCACCGTCGGCCACCTGTTCGGCAAGGCGCAGCGCTATGTGGCTGACGTCAAGGCCGAGGTCAACCGTTCGATCGAGCTCGATGAACTGAAGAAGATGAAGACCGACTTCGAGGACGCCGCGCGTGGCATGCAAAGCGAGGTGCAGGCCGCGGCCGGCAGTCTGCAGTCCAGCTGGAGCGAGGCCACCGCCACGCTGAATGCGGCCGACCCGATGACCCTGGGCGAGCCGCTGACCCCGCTGGCGCCGGTCTACACGCGGCCGAACAAGAAATGGCGACTCAAGCGCGGCAGCGTGCCCCAGTGGTACAAGCACCGCCACGGCGTGCGTGCCAAGGCGCAGTCGGGTGCGGCGCGCGTGGCGCGTTTCCGCCCGCCGCGCAGCATTGCTTGATGGCTGGATGACCACGCCCCCGAACAAGGAAGAC
>JBBQOR010000397.1:0-3374 GCA_038331055.1 Burkholderiales bacterium | reverse complement strand
CATTGAGGCCGCCGCCGCCAACCGTCCGGGCGGTGTCACCGCCACGCCCCGCCTGCGTCTGGACGCCGCCGACTCGGCGGGCGCCGCCGCCCCGATGACGGCCAACGAAGAGACGCTGGCGGCGATCGACCAGGCCAACGTGATCGTGCGCGAGGCCATCGCTGCCGCGATGGCCCACACCGCGCGCATGGCAGCGATGGAGCAGCAGCTGACGCAGCTGCGCTCGCAGGCGCAAGCCCAGGACGAGCTGGTGCAACAGCTGCGCGCCGCGCAACCGGTCGACGACCCGGCAGCGCGCCTGGTGCGGCCGCTGCTGCTGGCGCTGCTGACCCTCGGTTTGCTCGCGGCCTGGCTGGCGTGGCAGCTGCGCTCGATCAAGCGCAAACGGCTCAGCGCCGTCGCCGAAGGCACGACGGCGTCGGGCAGCATGGCCGCAACCGAGCCGCCGCTGCCCACGGCTCCGCGTGCCGCGGCTTCTGTGGTTCGAACGGGTTCGGGCTTGTCTCCGGTCTATCCGCCGCCGCCGGACTCGGTGCCGATTCCGCCGCCGCGCAAACTCGCCATGCCGCAGCAGAACGTCCAGTCGGCGGCCGCTGGCGCCCCACCTCTCGCGTCGGTGCGGCCTGCAGCCAGGGTCGCTGGTGCGTCCGTGCGCGCACCCGCGCCCACGCAGCCCGCCGCCTTCTCGACAGCGCCACCGACACCAACGCCTGCCCGTCCCCCATCGCCGTGGCCGCTACCCGAGTCGCCTTCAGAGCGCTCGCGAACGCTGGCGCTGCCGGCCGGCAGCGCGAGCGCGGGGGCCCGAGATGGGTGGGTGGTAGAGCTGATCGACCTTGAGCAGCAGGCCGAGTTCTTCATCGTGCTCGGGCAGGACGACGCCGCCGTCGACCTGCTGGTCGAGCACCTGCGCCAGACCGGCGGCGCGAGCCCGCTGCCTTACCTGAAGCTGCTGGAGATCTATCGCCGCCGCGGTGACCACGATGCCTACCAGCGCACACGCTCGCGCTTCAACCGCCGCTTCAACGCCTATGCGCCCGACTGGGCTGACGACCTCCAGGGCGGTCGCACGCTGGAGGACTACCAGGAGGTCATCGGCTTCTTGCAGTCGGTCTGGCCACGACCGCTTGATGCGATGGCAGAGTTGGAATCGTTTCTCTTCCGGCGCGACGGCGACGCGGTTTTCGACCTGCCGGCGTATCGAGAGGTGCTGTTTCTGTACCAGCTGGCGCGCGACGTGCTGGACCGCGAATCGGCCGGCACCGGCAATGTGGACGTGCTGCTGCCGCTGGGCGGGGTCGAGCCGATGCGCCCCGGCGGATACCCTCAGCTCCGTCCGCGCGCCAATGCACGCGGCCCGGTCGAAGACCACCCGACGTCCCCGGTGGATCTGGAGATCAGCGGTGAGGGCGGCATCGACAGCCTGTTCGGCATTCCCGAGCCTCCGCCCCCCGCGCCGCGCAGGCGCTGAGCGCCTACATCCGGGCCAGTCGCTGCAATGCGCTGTGCAAAGTCTCGTCGCGCTTGGCAAAACAAAGCCGCGCCAGGCCCTGCTCATAGCCCCCGTCATAGAACACCGACAGCGGAATCGCCGCCACGCCGACCTCGCGTGTCAGCCATTGACAGAAGTCTGCCTCCGACAAGGCACTCACCGCGCTGTAGTCGACTAGCTGGAAGTAGGTGCCTTCGCACGGCAGCACGCGCAGACGTGTGGCCGCCAGCCCGTCGCGGAATAGGTCACGCTTGCGCTGGTAAAAGGCCGGCAGCCCAAGGTAAGGCTGCGGGTCGCCCAGGAAACGCGCCAGGCCATGCTGCACCGGCGTATTGACGGTGAAGACATTGAACTGGTGCACCTTACGGAATTCGGCCGTCAGCGGCGCAGGCGCCGCCACAGTGCCCACCTTCCAGCCGGTGACGTGGAATGTCTTGCCGAAACTCGAGACGACAAAGGCACGTGCGGCCAGCGCCGGGATCGACGAGGCGCTGACATGCGGCGCGGCGTCGAACACCATGTGCTCGTAGACCTCGTCGGCGATCAGCAGTACCTCGGTCGGCGCGAGCAACTCGGCCAGCGTGAGCATCTCCTCGCGTGTCCACACCGTGGCGCTCGGGTTGTGCGGGCTGTTGACGATGATCGCCCGCGTGCGTGTCGACAGCGCGGCGGCGATGAGCCCGAAGTCGGGGCGAAAGCGGCCCGGTGTGAGCGGCACCCGCACCGCGCGGCCGCCCGCCAGCTCGATGTTCGGCGCGTAGCTGTCGTAGGCAGGCTCGAGCACGATCACCTCGTCGCCCGGGTGCACGCAACACAGGATCGCGGTGAGGATCGCCTGGGTGGCGCCTGCCGTCACGGTGATCTCGCTGTCGGCGTCGTAATGTCGCCCGTACAGCGCCTCGATCTTGGCCGACACGGCCTGCCGCAGCAGCGCCACGCCGGCCATCGGCGGGTACTGGTTCAGGCCCTCGTGCATCGCGGCGCCCACCTGGTCGAGCAGTCGCCGGTCGCAGTCGAAGTCGGGGAAGCCCTGGCCCAGGTTGACCGCATCATGCTGTTGCGCAAGCGCCGACATGACGGTGAAGATCGTGGTGCCCACGGCCGGCAGACGGCTGGCGAAGGCGGGCGTGCGGACGAGGGTGCTGTGCGTCGTGGTGTGAATCATGGTGTGCATCAGGTCGGGCGGCCTGGGCCGGATCAGAGTTCGTAGTGCTCGCCGCCGCCGGCCATCGCACGCTGGATGAGCGCCGGGCTCAGCCGGTCTGAAAGCATCTCGGCGAAGGCGAAGACGAACAGTCGCAGGTAGGCGCCGCGCTTGAAGGCCACGCGGGTGAGGTTGCTGCCGAACAGATAGCCCAGCGGGCGCGAGACGAGCGCGCCTGGGCCGACTTCGTCGCGCACCGCCTGCTCGGCCACGATGCCCACGCCCAGGCCTTGACGCACATAGGTCTTGATGACGTCGGAGTCGATCGCCTCCAGCGCCAGCATGGGCTTGAGCCGCGCGCGCGCGAAGGCCTGGTCGATGCGCGTGCGGCCGGTCACCGTGGGGTGGTACAGCACCAGCGGCTCGGCTGCCAATTGCTCCAGCGTCGGCCGCTCGACCTCGGCGAGCGGATGGCCGGCCGGCACCACCATTTTCACGACCATGTCGGCGCTGGCCGCCGAGCACGGCGCGGTCAACCTGGGCCAGGGCTTCCCCGACTTCGACTGCGAACCGAAGCTGATCGAGGCGGTCGGCGACGCCATGCGCGCCGGCTTCAATCAATATCCGATGATGACCGGCGCGGCGCCGCTGCGCGAGGCGATCGCCGCCAAGATCAAGGCCACCTACGGCCACGCCTACAACCCCGCCAGCGAGATCACCGTCACCGCCGGCGCGACC
>JBBQOR010000396.1:0-3391 GCA_038331055.1 Burkholderiales bacterium | reverse complement strand
TGGTCATGCAGGACGTGTTCGCGGTCATCTTTCTCACCGCGTCCACCGGCAGCCTGCCCAGCCCCTGGGCGCTGGGTCTGATCGTTTTGTGGCCGGCCGCGAAGTTGATGAAGCTGATGCTCGACCGCGTCGGCCATGGCGACCTGCAGGTGCTGTACGGCGCCTTCCTGTCGCTGGTGGTGGGCTACGGCCTGTTCGAAGCCGTGGGCGTGAAGGGTGACCTGGGCGCGCTCATCGTCGGCATGCTGCTGGCTTCGCACCCGGCCACCGCCGGGTTGGCGAAAGCGCTGTTCCATTTGAAGGAACTGTTCCTGGTCGGCTTCTTCCTCAGCGTGGGCCTGGGCGCGCTGCCCGATCTGTCGATGGTGGTGATGGCCCTGGTGCTGCTGCTGGTGCTGCCGCTCAAGAGCGGTCTGTACCTGCTGGTGCTGATGCGCTTTCGGCTGCGCACGCGCACCGGCGTGCTGTCGACGCTGTCGCTGGCGAACTACTCCGAGTTCGGCCTCATCGTCGTCGCCGTGGCCGCCACCGCCGGCTGGCTGTCCGCCGAGTGGCTGGTGGTGATCTCGCTCGCGGTGGCCGGCAGTTTCGTGCTGGCCGCGCCGCTGAACGCGGCCAGTGAGCGTCTCTACCAGCGCTTCAAGGCGCCGCTGAGTCGGCTGGAAGCCGGCAGTCTGATGGCCGCCGACCAGCCCATCACGCTGGGCGAGGTGGACGCCGTCGTGCTGGGCATGGGGCGCATCGGCGGCGGCGCCTACCAGCGGCTGACCAGCCACCACGGCATGAGGGTGCTGGGCGTGGACAACGATCCCGACACACTGAAGACTCACCAGACCAGTGGCCGCCATGTCATCGAAGGCGATGCCGTGGATTCCGACTTCTGGGACAAGCTGGTCATCTGCGAGACGTTGAAACTGGTGCTGCTGGCCATGCCGTCGCATGCCGGCAATGTCTATGCCCTGTCGCAGTTGAAGCACCGGGCCAACGCAGGCCAGTTCGCAGGCCACATCGTCGCCATCGTGAAGTACGCCGACGAAATCGAGCCACTGCGTCGAATGGGCGCCGACGAGGTCTTCCTCGTCGACGCCGAAGCCGGCAGCGCGCTGGCTGACGATGCGCTGGCGGGTTGGCGAGGCAAGCAGGCGCGCACGGCGGTCTGAGGCGCAGGGCCGGTCCATCCCGCCTTCGTCGCGCCTGTCCGCGTGGCTGCGCCCCGACGTCGACCTGACGTTGCCCTGACGTTGCCCTGACGTTGCCCTGACGTTGCCCTGACGTCAGACGGTTGCAGCAGGCATCATGACAGCAGGAACATTGCTATCGTGATGCGGTGCGCACCACGGTGACCCTCGACCCCGACGTGCAGGCCCTGCTGAAGAGGGCCATGCGCGAACGCGGCACGTCCTTCAAGCAGGCGCTGAACGACGGCCTGCGGCAGGGGCTGCAAGCACGCGCCCAAACCGAACGCAAACCATTCCGGCAGATCACGTTCGACATGGGGCGCCCCTTGGTCGATCTGACCAAGGCCACGGCCCTGGCTGGCGAGCTGGAAGACCTGGACCGCTTCGCCAAGCCGACACCCGGCCGATGAGGCTGCCCGATGAACCAGTGCCTTGACGCTCCGGGCGCGCACATCATCAACCCGGGGCCGGGTCATGCGGCATTGCTGGGCCGGCTGCTGCTGGCTGCGGGTACCGCAGGCAACCTCACCAGCGACGCGCACCTGGCCGCGCTGGCGCTGGAACACGGCGCGACCATTGGCACCTTCGACCGCGACTTCCGGCGCTTTGCCGGGCTGGACATGGAGTTGCTGGGCGGTTGACGTCGAGCCCGTGGCCCAGGCCGGCTTGACCAGCGGTTGAAGGCGAGGCTCCGCCGGCCAGGCCTTCCGCGAAACGCTCGGGAAAGCCCTGAGGAAGCACGGCGGTCACTCTCGCTCATACCCATGGCGACCCGAGCACAATCTTGCGCGTCGGCAACCCGGAGACCGAAACAATGCGATTCCAAAGAACGGCAGCGCTGGCAGCGCTGTCCCTGGCTGCTGCAGCGCTGCTCGCGGCCTGTGCGACCGGGCCGAAGAGCGGCCCGATGGGCTTCTTCATCACCAGCGCCGGCAGCGGCAAGGGCGGTGATCTGGGCGGGCTGGCCGGGGCCGATGCGCACTGCCAGAAACTCGCCGCCGCCGCCGGTGCCGGCAGTCGCAACTGGCGCGCTTACCTGAGCGCACCGGGCGCCTTCCCGAGTGCCACCTCACCCGGCGTGGCCTCGGTCAACGCCCGCGACCGCATCGGCAGTGGCCCCTGGTTCAACGCCAAGGGTGAGCTGATCGCGCGCGACGTCCAGCACCTGCACAACGGCAACAACCTGAACAAGACCACGGCGCTGGACGAGAAGGGCACCGTCATCAGCGGCCGTGGCGACCCGGTGAACAACCACGACATCCTGACCGGTTCGCGTGAAGATGGCACCGCGTTCCAGCCGGCGACGGACACCACGTGCCGCGCCTGGACCAGCAGCACCGATGGTTCGGCCATCGTCGGCCACCATGACCGAATCGGCCCGCTGCCCGAGAACTGGGCCAAGTCCTGGAACTTCTCGCACCAGAGCGCCGGTTGCAGCGTGGACGCGTTGCGCCGCACGGGTGGTGCGGGGATGTTCTACTGCTTTGCTGCGAACTGACCGCGGCAACACCCGGCAAAGCACAAAGGCCACCTGACGGTGGCCTTTTCGCAATGGCCGAGCGTCACCCGCTGCGCCTCTTCCAGCCGACCAGAGCGGCCAGCCCGCCGAGCATCAGCGCAAAGCTGCCGGGCTCGGGCACCGCAGCGACCTGCGCATTGAAGCCGGCGATCTGTTGCCCGACGAAGGGGCCGAGCGCCGCGTCGGTGGGCACATCGACGAACTTGTCGCGCGCCGCGTCGAAGACCCGGCGGAAGTCTCCGCTGTTCGGGTCGACCAGACCCTCGTCATCGAAGTTGCCGTTGTACTGGTAGATCTCGAAGCGGATCGCCACGGCCGGGTTGCCGCCGAGGTCGATGGACTTGGTCACCACGGGGCAGGGGACATGCGGTTTGAAAGACCTGTTTCCTCTACGAGAGACTGCTGGACGACAGCGCCAGCAAGCTCTTGCCGAGCGACTCGGCGACTTCGATGCCGTCGACCCCCGCAGACATGATGCCGCCGGCATAGCCCGCGCCCTCGCCGGCCGGGTAGAGCCCGCCGATGTTCACGCTCTGGTGGTCGCGTCCACGCGGGATGCGCAGCGGCGATGAGGTGCGCGTCTCGACGCCGGTGAGCACCGCGTCGTCCATCGCGAAGCCGCGGATCTGGCGCTCGAAGGCAGGCAGTGCCTCGCGGATCGCGTCCAGGGCGTAGTGCGGCAGGCTCTCGCGGC
>JBBQOR010000395.1:0-3396 GCA_038331055.1 Burkholderiales bacterium | reverse complement strand
ATCACGCGTTTCGACCCCGCCGCGCAGCCGGTCTTCAACGTCGCCGTGCTGGCCAATGACGGCGCAGCAAGCAGCGCACAAAGCGGCCAACGCAGCGGCGCCCCCGCTGGCGGGACGTTCGCACCCGCGGCCTCGCCCGCGCCGGCACCCACGCCGCAGGAGCTGACCACCTGGGCCACCCAGGTGCTGCAAAAGCGGCTGGAGAACGTGCGCGGCGTGGGCGCGGTGACGGTGGTGGGGGGCGTGGCGCGCGAGATCAACGTCTATGTGCGGCCGGCGGCGCTGGAGGCGATGGGCATCGGCATCGACCAGGTGGTGGCCGCGCTGCGCAGCGAAAACCAGGAACTGCCGCTGGGCGCCATCCGCTCACGCGAGCAAGAGCGCGTGGTGCAGATCGATGCGCGGCTCAAGCGGACCGAGGACTTCCGCGAGGTGGTCGTCGCGCGGCGCAACGGCGTGGCGGTCAAGCTCTGGCAACTGGCCGACATCGTCGACGGCCCGCAGGAGATCGAGAGCCTGGCGCTGTACAACGGCCAGCGCACCGTGCTGCTTTCGGTGCAGAAGAGCCAGGGCGAGAACACCATCGCCGTGGTCGACGGGCTGCTGAAGGCACTGGAGCAGGCGAAGGACGTCACGCCCGCCGGCGTCAAGACCGAGATCAATCGCGACGGCTCGCGCTCGATCCGCGTCTCGGTGGCCAACGTGCGCACCACGCTTCTGGAAGGCGCGGCGCTGACGATCCTGATCGTCTTCCTGTTCCTTAACTCCTGGCGTTCGACGGTCATCACCGGCCTCACGCTGCCGATCTCGCTGATCGGCACCTTTCTCTTCATGTACGCCTTCGGGTTCACCATCAACACCATCACGCTGATGGCGCTGAGCCTGTGCGTGGGGCTGCTCATCGATGACGCCATCGTGGTGCGCGAGAACATCGTGCGCCACCTGCGCATGGGCAAGAGCGCGCATGACGCCGCGCTCGAAGGCACGCAGGAGATCGGCCTGGCGGTGCTGGCCACCACGTTGTCGATCGTCGCCGTGTTCCTGCCCATCGGCTTCATGGGCGGCATCGTCGGCAAGTTCTTCCACGAGTTCGGCATCACCATCGCCGCCGCCGTGCTGATCTCGATGTTCGTCAGCTTCACGCTCGACCCGATGCTGTCCAGCGTGTGGCATGACCCGGATTCGCTCGGGCAAGACCCGGCGCAGGCCGGCGCACGGCGCACGCTGTACGCGCGCACCATCGGCCGCGTGACCGGCGCTTTCGAGCGCTTCACGCAGTGGCTGTCGGGTCGCTACCAGGCGCTGCTCGGCTGGTCGCTGCGGCACAAGATCAAGACCATCGTGGTCGCGCTGGCCAGCTTTGCCGGCAGCTTCGCGATCATCCCGATCCTGGGCGCAGAGTTCGTGCCCAAGGCCGACTTCTCCGAGACGCAGATCAACTACTACACGCCGGTGGGCAGCGCGCTCGAGCTGACCGAGACGCGGGCCAGGCAGGTCGACGCGGCGCTGCGCGAGCTGCCCGAGGTGCGCTACACGGTGACCACCATCAACAGTGGCTTCGCCCAGGGCAAGATCTACGCCAGCACCTACGTGCGGCTGGTCGACCGCAAGGACCGCCAGCGCAGCGTGGCGCAGATGGCGCTGCCGCTGCGCGAGCGGCTGGCACGCATCCCGGGCATCACCGTCACCAACATCGGCGTCACCGACCTCGGCGGCGGCAAGAGCATCCAGTTCTCGGTCCAGGGCACCGACCTGGCCGAGCTCGAGCGGCTGTCGCGCCAGATCACCACCGGGCTGCGCGCGATCCCCGGGTTGGTCGATCTGGACAGCACGCTCAAGCCCGACAAGCCCACCGTCGGCGTGACCGTCAAGCGCGACGCCGCCGCCGATCTGGGGCTCAACGTCAACGCGCTGGCCGGCGCGCTGCGCACGCTGGTGGCCGGGCAGACGGTGGGCAACTGGCGCGCGCCCGACGGCGAGAACTACGACATCAAGGTGCGCCTGGCGCCCGACGCGCGGCGCGTGCCCGAAGACCTGCGCCACCTGCCGCTGGTGGTGGCGCCGGCGGCCGACGGCAGCGCGCGCGTCGTGCGGCTGTCGCAGGTGGCCGACGTGCTGCCCGCCACCGGCCCGAACCAGATCAACCGGCGCGACCTGAACCGCGAGATCAACTTCGACGCCAACGCGCTCGGGCGCAGCAGCGGCGAGGTTTCGACCGACATCCGCGCCGTACTCGACAGCGTGGCCTTCCCGCCGGGCTACCGCTACAGCTTCGGCGGCTCGACGAAGAACATGAGCGAGTCGTTCAACTACGCGGTCGGCGCTTTGGGGCTGGCGGTGATCTTCATCTACATGATCCTGGCCAGCCAGTTCAAAAGCTTCCTGCAGCCGCTGGCGCTGATGAGCAGCCTGCCGCTGACGCTGATCGGCGTCGTGCTCACGCTGCTGATGTTTGGCAGCACGCTGAACATGTTCAGCATCATCGGCATCGTCATGCTGATGGGGCTGGTGACGAAGAACGCCATCCTGCTGGTCGACTTCGCGATCCGCTCCAGGGCGGCCGGCATGCAGCGGACCGAGGCCCTGCTGCACGCGGCGCGGGTGCGGCTGCGGCCGATCCTGATGACCACCCTGGCGATGATCTTCGGCATGGTGCCGCTGGCCTTCGCGCTGAGCGAAGGCTCCGAGCAGCGCGCGCCGATGGGGCAGGCGGTGATCGGCGGCGTCATCACCTCCTCGCTGCTGACGCTGGTGGTGGTGCCGGTGATCTATTGCTGGCTCGATGATCTGGCGGCCTGGGCGCGTCGGCGCGCGGGCGGCGGCCGGCCGGCGGTCGAGGTCGAGACCAAGGTCGCCGCCTAGAATCTTTCCCCCTGACCTGCCAAGCCCGCCGCACCAGACACACCCGACACAGCGCCCATGAACACCGAGATCGCCCGCTTCAACATGATCGAGCAGCAGATCCGCCCGTGGGAGGTGCTCGACCAGGGCGTGCTGTCGCTGCTGGGCAGCGTGCGCCGCGAAAACTTCCTTCCGGCGGACAAACGCGCCCTGGCCTTTTTCGACATGCAGGTGCCGCTGCCGGGCGGCGAGTGCATGCTCGAGCCCAAGGTCGAGGCACGGCTGTTGCAAGAGCTGCAGTTGCTGCGCCACGAGCGCGTGCTCGAGATCGGCACCGGTTCTGGCTTCATGGCCGCGCTGCTGGGCCACCGCGCGCAGCAGGTGACCACGCTGGAATGCCAGCCCGCGCTGGCGCGGATGGCCGGCGAGGCGCTGCGCCGCAACGGCCTGGGCCATGTGCGCGTGCTCGAGGTCGATGCCGCCGAGGGTGCGCTCGGCCTGCCCGCCGAGGCCCCTTTCGATGCCATCGTGCTGTCGGGCTCGGTAGCCGAGGTG
>JBBQOR010000394.1:0-3399 GCA_038331055.1 Burkholderiales bacterium | reverse complement strand
CACGATGTTCGATGACCTCGGCCTCACCCACGACGCCCGCCACCGCAAGAGCGCGAAGGTCGTCGGCGATGTGATCGGCAAGTACCACCCGCACGGCGACACGGCGGTGTACGACACCATCGTGCGCATGGCGCAGGACTTCAGCTTGCGCCACATGCTGGTCGATGGCCAGGGCAATTTCGGCTCGGTCGACGGCGACAACGCCGCGGCGATGCGCTACACCGAGATCCGTCTGGCGAAGATCGCCCACGAGATGCTCGACGACATCGACAAGGAAACGGTCGACTTCGAGCCCAACTACGACGGCTCGGAAACGCAACCGACGGTGCTGCCCGCGCGGTTGCCCAACCTGCTGATCAACGGCTCGTCCGGGATCGCGGTCGGCATGGCCACCAACATTCCGCCGCACAACCTCAACGAGATCGTCGACGCCTGCCTGTACCTGCTGGCCAACCCGGCGGCGACGATCGACGAACTGATGGAGATCGTGCCGGCGCCGGACTTCCCGACCGCCGGCATCATCTACGGCATCGTCGGCGTGCGCGAGGGCTACCGCACCGGCCGCGGCAAGGTGGTGATGCGCGCCAAGTGCCACTTCGAGGACATCGACCGCGGGCAGCGGCAGTCGATCATCGTCGACGAGATCCCGTACCAGGTGAACAAGAAGACGCTGCTCGAGCGCATCGCCGAGTTGGTGCACGAAAAGAAGATCGAAGGCATCAGCCACATCCAGGACGAGAGCGACAAGTCCGGCATGCGGGTGGTGATCGAGCTGAAGCGTGGCGAAGTGCCCGAGGTGGTGCTGAACAACCTGTACAAGCAGACGCAGCTGCAGGACACCTTCGGCATGAACATGGTCGCGCTGATCGACGGCCAGCCTCGCCTCTGCAATCTCAGGCAGCTGATCGACATCTTCCTCGAGCACCGGCGCGAGGTAGTCACGCGGCGCACCGTGTACGAACTGCGCAAGGCGCGTGAACGCGGCCACGTGCTCGAGGGCCTGGCGGTGGCGCTGGCCAACATCGATGAATTCATCGAGATGATCAAGACCTCGCCGACGCCGCCCATGGCCAAGGCCGCCCTGATGGCGCGCAGCTGGGATTCGTCGCTGGTGCGCGAGATGCTCGCCCGCGCCGAGGCCGACACGCCCGGCGGCCGCAGCGCCTTCCGCCCCGAGGGCCTGGCGCCGCACTACGGCATGCAGACCGACGGCCTGTACCGCCTGTCGGACGACCAGGCCGGCGAGATCCTGCAGATGCGCCTGCAGCGCCTGACCGGGCTGGAGCAGGACAAGATCGTCGCCGAGTACAAGCAGGTAATGAGCGAGATCGCAGACCTGCTGGACGTGCTGGCGCGGCCCGAGCGCGTGACCGCGATCATCCGCGACGAACTCACCGGGCTGAAGCAGGAGTTCGGCCAGACCAAGCTGGGCGCGCGCCGCAGCGTGGTCGAGATGAACGCCCTCGACCTGGGCACTGAAGACCTGATTGCGCCCACCGACATGGTGGTGACGCTCTCGCACACCGGCTACATCAAGAGCCAGCCGCTCGCCGAGTACCGGGCGCAGAAGCGCGGCGGCCGCGGCAAGCAGGCCGCGCAAACGAAGGAAGACGACTGGATCGACCAGCTCTTCATCGCCAATACGCACGACGGGATCCTGTGCTTCAGCGACCGCGGCCGGGTCTACTGGCTGAAGGTATGGGAAGTGCCGCAGGGCAGCCGCAACAGCCGCGGCAAGCCGATCGTCAACATGTTCCCGCTGCAGGCGGGCGAGAAGATCACCGTGGTGCTGCCACTGACCGGCGCCTTCCGCAGTTTTCCGGCCGACCATTTCGTCTTCATGTCGACGGTGCTGGGCACGGTGAAGAAGACCTCGCTCGACGAGTTCAGCAACCCGCGCAAGGCCGGAATCATCGCCGTCGATCTCGACCCGGGCGACCACCTGATCGGCGCCGCGCTGACCGACGGCCACCACGACGTGATGCTGTTCAGCGACGCCGGCAAGGCCGTGCGCTTTGCCGAGGACGATGTACGCCCGATGGGTCGCCAGGCCCGCGGCGTCAAGGGCATGGCGCTGGAAGACGGCCAGCGCGTGATCGCCATGCTGGTGGCCGAGGACGAGACGCAGAGCGTGCTCACGGCCACCGAGAACGGCTACGGCAAGCGTACCTCGATCGTCGAGTACACGCGCCACGGCCGTGGCACCAAAGGCATGATCGCGATCCAGCAGACCGAGCGCAACGGCCGCGTCGTTGCCGCCACGCTGGTGCGCCCGGCCGACGAGATCATGCTCATCACCGACACCGGCGTACTGGTGCGAACGCGCATCGCCGAGATCCGCGAACTCGGTCGCGCGACGCAGGGCGTGACGCTGATCGCGCTGGATGACGGCGCCAAGCTGTCGGGCCTGCAACGCATCGTCGAGAACGACGCGCAGCCCGATGCCCCCGAAGAGGACTCCCCGTCATGACATCGATGCACCTGGCGCTGGCCGCCCTGCTTCTGGTGGCGGGCTCGGCCAGCCTGGCCCAGCCCGCCGTACCGGCGGCCCCTGCGGCCGCAGCCGCGGTCAGCCCGGCGAAGAAAGAGTTGGTGGCCAAGGTGCTGCAGTTGCAGCAGTCGGGCTACGACGCCTTCGCCGCCCAGCTGGTGCTGGGCCCCGCGGCGCAGATGCAGCAGCAGCTGCGCGGTCTGGTGCAGCGTGCCCCGGCCGAGCGCCGCGAGGCGCTGGCGCGCGAGCTTGAAGGCGAGCTGATCAAGTACGCCGACGAGGTGACCCCCATCGCGCGCGAAGCCGTGCGGCGGCTGCTGCCCAGCACGGTCGGGCCGATCCTCGAGCAGCGCATGACCGACGAAGAGCTGCGCCAGGTCATCGCCGTGCTCGAGTCGCCGGCGCATCGCAAGTTCCTGTCGCTGGGCAACGACATGCAAGGCGCGCTGGCCGAGCGGCTGGTGACCGAAACACGCGCGCAGGTGCAGCCCAAGGTGCAGGCGCTGGAACAGGCGGTGACGCGCCGCCTGGGCGCCGCCGCGCCGCCGGCGGCCGGTGCGGCGCCCGCCCCGGGCACTGCGCCCGCCGCGCCCCGATGAGCCAGGACCTCCCGCCCACCGGCGCGGCAGGCGCAGGCGACCCGGCGCTGCTGGCCCTGCGCACACGGATCGATGACGTCGACCGCGAGTTGCTGGCACTGCTGAACCGCCGGGCAGGCATCGCGTTGGAGGTGGGCGAACACAAGCGCCACCAAGGCTCGCCGGTGTTCCGCCCGGAGCGCGAGGCGCAGGTGATCGACGGCCTGAAGTCGACCAACGCGGGCCCGCGGTGGGCCGGCAGCGGGGCGCCGATCAGGCGCGAGATCATGGCCGCCGGCCGCACGCGCGAGGCGCCGCCCCGCGGGGCCG
>JBBQOR010000393.1:0-3401 GCA_038331055.1 Burkholderiales bacterium | reverse complement strand
GGCAGGCCGTCGGGCTGCGCCTGCATCGCCTGGACCTGGCAGGCAAAGGTCCCTGCGGCCTCGGCCCGCGCCAGCGCCAGATCGGCCTGCGCCAGCCACGCCGCGGCCGCAGTACCGAACGCGCCTTCGACGCCGCCGATGGCCAGCCCCGCCGCCGGGTCCAGCCGCTGCAGCGCGGCCTGCAGTGCGGCGAGCAACGACTGCGCTGTCTCTTGCGCCAGACCGGCGCGCGGCAGATGGAGCAGGAAGTCGCAGCCGTTGAGCCGGCCGGCAAAGGCCCCGGGCGCACGCGCCGGGTAGCTCTGCAGCACCTCGGCCAGCGCGGCCAGCAGGCGGTTGGTGCCGTCATGGCCCAGACGCGCATTCATCGCCCGCACGTCGCGCACGCGCAGCAGCAGCAGGGTGGACCCGGTCGGCGTCGAGAGCGCGGTATCGAGCATCACCAATGTGGGGCGGCGGTGCGGCAGGCCCGTGACGGGGTCGAGCTGCGCCTGGCGCTTGAGCCGCTCGACTTCGTCGGCCTGGCCGATGAACTGCCGCTGCAGCCGCCGGACCAGCGAGTTCATCGCCTGCGACAGCCGGCGCAGTTCTGGCAGTGCAGGCTCGCGGGCGATCACGTAGCGGCCTTCTTCGAGCGAGCGCGCCTGCGCCACCGCGTCGAGCAGCGGCCGCTGCCAGGCGCGCAGCGCCGCCGCGGCCAGCAGCGCGGACAGCACGCCCAGCCCGAACAGCCATAGCGCCGATCGTTGAAGCGCCTGCCACAGCGCCGCCTGGGCCCAGCCCGATTGCGCCTGCACCTCGACGCGCCCGAGCACCTGCCAGCCCGTCGCCACCTGCGCCACGCCAGGCGCGGCGTCCATCGGCAGCCAGCGTGCCAGCGCCGCCAGCGCCCAGGCGGGCGCGCCGCCGGGGGCGGCTGTCGCGACCCGGCGCTCGACCAGCGGCGCGCCGGCAGCGTCGCGCAGCACGATCGAGCCGTAGTGGCCGGTGTCGAACTGCGCCGCCACCACCAGCGTCAGCAGCTCACGCTCGCCGCCTTGCTGCGACAGCGCCAGCGCCAGCATCGAGGCAGCGTCCTGGTTGCGCTGACGCTGCTGCTCGCCCAGCGCGTCGCGCAGCGCCAGCGTGTGCAGCAGCGTGCTGCCCAGCAGCGCCGGCAGCAGCACGGCCAGCAGCAGCAGGCATACACGCAGGGTCATCGACATGCGGGGCTTGGCACGGTGGTCCGATCGATGGGCGTCACAGAAAGCCTTCGGCGCGGGCCTTCGCCAGCACCTCGCGCCAGCGCGACAGGCGCGCCAGCGGGTCGCCGGCGGGCGCCGCGCCTGCACCCATCCACAGCCCGACATGGTTGAAGCTGAACACGGGGGTCAGGTCGGTGCGGCGTGAGGCGGGCAGGATCTCGGGCCGAAGGTTGTCCAGGACCAGCGGATCAGCGCCGGGCTGCGGATAGTAGGCCAGCACCATGTGCGCCTCGCTGACCGTGGCGCCCGCAGGCAACCGGCGCAGCGCGCGCACGTAGACCAGGCGCAGGCGGTCGCCGGGTACGCCGGCGGCCAGCAGCGTGAAGAACTTGGCGATGGCGTAGTCCTCGCAATCGCCGGCCGCCTTGTCCAGCGCCTCCAGCGGGCTCGCCCAGTGGTCCTCGACGCCCCAGACCAGGGCGTCGCTCTGGAAGGCCAGACGGCGGTTGAAGAAGCCGTTGACGGCGTCCAGCCAGGCGGCGTCGCCTTGCGGACCGTCGGCCCGCAACAGCGCCTGCAGCGCAGGCAGGGCAGCCACCGCACCGGGGCCGACGCGCAGCGCCGCGCCGCGCATCAGGTCGGCGTCCCAGGCCGGACCGGGCAGGGCCCAGGCGGCCAGCAGCAAGGCCAGGCCGAGCCCGCGCCGCAGCCGGCCGCTGCCGTTGCCGCTGCAGTTGCGGCTGCAGTTGCCAGGTGGGGAGGAGCGCTGTGGCGGCAAAGTCAAGGGGCCGGGGCGTAACGGACGCGCAGGCGGCCGCTCGCTGCGTTTCAGAGGGTGGCTCTTCTTCGTCAGCAGCAGGCCGCGACTTGAGCCCTTCGCCGCGCACCCCGGCAAATGAGAACGCGTCGCATGCACAACCATCGACGATCCGATGGCCTGCTGACCGAGTTCCTGGATGTCGGCCAGAATGCCGCTCCGCGCGTTGGAAGAGCCCGGTTCAGCGACCCAGATCGATGCGCGAACCTTCAACCCGAGCAGGAGAACCCCGCCAATGACATCCCGTCGTCACTTCATCCAGATCATTCCCGTCGCCGGCGCCGCCCTGCTGGCCGGCCGCCAGGCATTCGCCCAGGCCAACCTGCTGAGCGAGAAAGATGCGCAGGCCGTCGCGCTCGGCTACGTGGCCGATGCGTCCAAGGCCGACAAGGCCAAGTTCAAGACCTGGGCCGCGACGCAAAACTGCCACAACTGCGCGCTGTACCAGGGCAAGGCTACCGACGCGGTCGCCGGCTGTCCGCTGTTCGCCGGCAAGGTCGTCGCCGGCAAGGGCTGGTGCAGCGCCTGGGCGAAGAAGGGCTGAGCACCGGGCCGGAAAGTCGGCCCTCAGCACACGTCAAGGGCCCCCCGGGGTCCTTGTTCGTTTCCGGGGTCGCAGCAACCTTCGCTGATCAGCGCCGCGGTGGCGGCAGGTCGGTGCAGCTGCCATGCGCGGCTTCGGCCGCCAGGCCGATGGTCTCGCCCAGCGTCGGGTGCGGGTGGATCGTCTTGCCGATGTCCACCTCATCGGCGCCCATCTCGATGGCGAGAGCCACCTCGCCGATCATGTCGCCGGCATGGGTGCCGACGATGCCGCCACCCAGGATGCGCCCGCCGCTTTCGGGCCGGGCGTCGAAGAGCAGCTTGGTGAAGCCCTCGTCGCGGCCGTTGGCGATCGCGCGGCCTGAGGCGGCCCACGGGAACAAGCCCTTCTTCACCGCGATGCCCTGGGCCTTGGCCTCGTCTTCGGTGATGCCGACCCAGGCGATCTCGGGGTCGGTGTAGGCCACGCTGGGGATGACGCGCGCGTCGAACTGCGCGCGCCGCAGATGATCGTCGGCCAGCAGCTCGCCGGCCGCCACCTCGGCCGCCACATGCCCCTCGTGCACCGCCTTGTGCGCCAGCATCGGCTGGCCGACGATGTCGCCGATGGCGAAGATGTGCGGCACGTTGGTGCGCATCTGCGCATCCACGGCGATGAAGCCGCGCTCGACCACCGCCACGCCGGCGCGCTCGGCGCCGATGCGGCGGCCGTTCGGGCTGCGGCCCACGGCCTGCAGCACCAGGTCGTAGCGCTGCGGCTCGGCCGGTGCGCCTTCGCCCTCGAAGCGCACCAGGATGCCGGCCTTGGTGGCTTCGGCCCCAACGGTCTTCGTCTTGAGCATGATGTTGTCGAAGCG
>JBBQOR010000392.1:0-3404 GCA_038331055.1 Burkholderiales bacterium | reverse complement strand
GGTCGACGAGCCGACCAAGGGCGTCTACTACGGCGGCGAGGTGGCCGCGCCGGTGTTCAGCCAGGTGGTTCAGCAGACGCTGCGCACCCTGGGCGTGGCGCCGGACATCGAGGTCAAGCCGCAGATCCTCGGCCGCCCGGCTGAGCTGGAGAGCTTCTGATGGGCCCGGCGATGCAGCGGCTGGCCGACGCCGATGCGGCCGTGGCCTGGCTGCGCCAGCGCGTGCCGGGCACGCTGCGCATCGACAGCCGCGCGGTGCAGCCGGGCGACGCGTTCATCGCCTGGCGGGGGCAGGCCACCGACGGCCGCCTGCATGTGGCGGCGGCGTTGGCCGCGGGCGCCTCGGCCTGCCTGGTGGAGGCCGAGGGCGTGGATGCTTTCAGCTTCGACGACACGCGCATCGCCGCGCTGCCGGCGCTGAAGGCCGCCTGCGGGCCGATCGCCGACGCCTGGTTCGGCCAGCCTTCGCGCGCGATGGCTCTGGTGGCCATCACCGGCACCAACGGCAAGACCTCCGCCACCTGGTGGGCCGCGCAGGCGCTGGCGCTGGCGGGTCGGCGCTGCGCGGTGATCGGCACGCTGGGCGTCGGCGAGCCGCCAGCATTGCAGGCGACCGGGCTGACCACGCCCGACCCGGTCACGCTGCACGGCGCGCTGCGCCGCATGCTCGACCAGGGCGTCAGCGCCTGCGCGCTGGAGGCCTCGTCGATCGGCCTCGACGAACAGCGGCTGGCGGGCACGCAGCTGACGGTGGCCGCGTTCACCAACCTGAGCCGCGACCACCTCGACTACCACGGCACGATGCAGGCCTACTGGAAGGCGAAGCGGCGCCTGTTCGACTGGCCCGGGCTGCGCGCCGCGGTGATCAACGTCGACGACAGCCATGGCGCGCAGCTGGCCGATGAACTGGCCGATGAATTGGCTGACGAACGGGCCGCGGACCTGGGTCGTCCGAGGCTGGATGTCTGGACTGTCTCGGCGCAGCGTGGGGCACGCCTGCGCGCGACCGAAGTCATCGACGCCGGCGCCGGACTGGCTTTCGCGCTGCAGGAAGGTGGCGCGCCGGCGCAGCCTGTGCAGACGGCGCTGGCGGGTGCCTACAACGTGTCCAACCTGCTGGTGGTGGCCGCCGCGCTGCGCGCGCTCGGCGTGCCATTGGCTACGGTGGCCCGGGTGCTGTCGGCGCTGCAGCCGGTGCCCGGGCGGCTTCAGCGGGTGAGCGCGGCGGCCGACCGCGACGGCACGCCCGAAGTGCTGGTCGACTTCGCGCACACGCCCGACGCCCTGGAGAAGGTGCTGCTGGCGCTGCGCCCATTGGCGCTGGCCCGCGGCGGTCGGCTGTGGTGCGTCTTCGGCTGCGGTGGCAACCGCGACGCCAGCAAGCGCCCGCTGATGGGCGAGATCGCCGCGCGCTGCGCCGACCAGGTCGTCCTCACCAGCGACAACCCGCGCGACGAGCCGCCGCTGGCGATCCTGGCGCAGATCCTGGCCGGCATCACCCAAGGCGCCCGAGCCACGCATGTCGAGGTGATCGAGGACCGCCGCCTGGCGATCGCCCACGCCGTGCAGCGCGCCGCGCCGGCGGATGTGGTGCTGCTGGCCGGCAAGGGCCACGAGGACTACCAGGAGCTGGCGGGCGTTCGCAAGCCGTTCTCTGATGCCGAAGAAGCCGTCGCCGCGCTTTCGAGGCGACCCGCGGCGGGCAGTGGTGGCCTGAGCGTGAACCCGCCGACCACGATGATGACCCTGGGCGAAGCGCTGCAGCTGCTGCGCCCCGCGATGCCCTCGGCCCGGCTGGTGGGTGACGCCGCCACACCGATCACCCGCGTGCACAGCGACACGCGCACGCTGCAGTCGGGCGACCTGTTCGTCGCCTTGCGCGGCGAACGTTTCGACGCGCACGACTTTCTGCCGCAGGCGCGTGCCGCGGGCGCCACGGCCGCGCTGGCCGAACGCGGGCTCGCCGCCGCGGGGTTGCCGGGCATCGAGGTGGATGACGCGCTGGCCGCCTTGCAGGCGCTGGCGGCGGCGTGGCGCGCGCGCCTGCCGCTGCCCCTGGTGGCGGTGACCGGCAGCAACGGCAAGACGACCGTCACGCAGATGGTGGCGGCCATGCTGCACGCCTGGTGCGGTGACGCGGCACTGGCCCCTGCCGGCAACCTGAACAACCACAGCGGCGTGCCGCTGACGCTGCTGCGCCTGCGCACCACGCACCGCGTGGCCGTGCTCGAACTGGGCATGAACCACCCGGGCGAGATCGCGCTGCTGGCCCGGCTGGCCGCGCCCACCGTGGCGCTGGTCAACAACGCGCAGCGTGAGCACCAGGAATTCATGGACGGCGTCGAGGCGGTGGCGCTGGAGAACGGCGCCGTGATCGCCGCGCTGCCGGCCGACGGCATTGCCGTGTTCCCGGCCGACGATGCCAGCGCGGCACTGTGGCGCCAGCAGGCCGGCGCCCGGCGCTGCATCGGCTTCGCGGCGCCCGGCAGCGCGGCACAGGCCGATCTGCACTGCGCCGCGCAGTGGGACGGCCACGGCTGGACGCTCGCGCTGCACACGCCGGCTGGCGAAGCCAACGCGCGGCTGGCGCTGCCCGGCCTGCACAACGTGCACAACGCCCTGGCGGCCGCCGCCTGCGCGCTGGCCGTGGGTGCGCCGCTGGCCGCGGTGGTCGAGGGCCTGCAGGTCTTCCAGGCCGTGGCCGGGCGCTCGCGCACGCTGCGCATCCGCCACCAGGGCCGGGACGCGCTGCTGGTGGACGACAGCTACAACGCCAACCCCGACTCGGTGCGCGCGGCGATCGACGTGCTGGCCAGCCTGCCCGCGCCGCGCTGGCTGCTGCTGGGTGACATGGGCGAGGTCGGCACGCAGGGCCCGGCCTTCCACGCCGAGGTCGGCCGCCATGCGCGCGAATGCGGCATCGACGCGCTGTGGTGCGCCGGCAGTGCCAGCGCAGAGACCGCCGTGGCCTACGGCGCCCCGGCGCGGCACTTCGGGCAGGTCGAGCTGCTGCTGGCGGCACTGGCCGGGCCCGACGCGGCGCCGGCCGCCGCCAGCGTGCTGGTCAAGGGTTCGCGCTTCATGCGCATGGAGCGGGTGGTGACGGCACTTCAAGGGCACTCACCATGCTGCTGAGCCTGTCGCAGTGGCTGCTGCTGCAGTACCCGGACGACCTGAGCTTCCTGCGCGTCTTTCAGTACCTGACCTTCCGTGCCGTGCTGGCGGCGATGACGGCGCTGCTGATCGGCCTGGCTTTCGGCCCCTGGGTGATCCGGCGCCTGACTGCCCTGAAGATCGGCCAGCCGGTGCGCGAGTACGGCGTGCAGGCGCATCTGGCAAAGACCGGCACGCCGACGATGGGCGGTGTGCTGGTGCTCATCGGCATAGGAGTCTCCACCTTCCTG
>JBBQOR010000391.1:0-3406 GCA_038331055.1 Burkholderiales bacterium | reverse complement strand
GGCGCTAGGCTTTCAGACGCCGACGCGCTCGATCTCGGCGTTGGCGTGCGCCAGCCAGAGCTTCAGCCGCTGGCGCTCCATCAGGCCCAGGCCGGCGCTGCCGCTGCCGCTTTGATTGCGCGCCGACCAGAAGCTGGCGTTCGAGGCGTCGATCTTCTGCGCCACCGGGTCGTGCAGGTGCCTGAGCGTGATCACCTTGGCGCCGAAGGCCAGCGCACGCGCCTGCTCGCCCGAGCGCTCGAGCTGGCTGAAATCGTCGCCGCGCAGCTGGTTGCGCACGAGCACATAACGCAGGCGCGGGCCGAACTGGTCGAGCAACCGCGACAGCAGGTCCACCGAGTCGCGCCCGGCGTCCATCACATGCCAGTAGTGCAGCGCCATGCCCGACAGATCGGCCAGGTCGAGCACGCCGGATTCCTCGATCCACTTGACCAGTTGCGCATGCGTCTGCGCCGCCAGATCGACCAGAACACGGCGCCCGGGCTGCCCGGCCGCACTCTCGACGATGGCGTCCAGCGCCTCGTAGCTGTCGGCCAGCACCGGGCTGGCGTAGCCGGCGTAGTAGCGCAGCAAGGCGCCGTGCGAGCGGTCGGTGTCGAAGCCGACGAAGGGCATCTCGTGGTCGATGAAGTACTGCGCCAGCAGCCGCGCCACCATGGACTTGCCGACCCCGCCCTTCTCGCCACCGATCAGGTGGATGCGCGACACGGTGGGGGTTTCGAGGGTGGGCGGCTGGGTCATCGGCGGACTCGCTGGTCTACGGCAGGGAGCGCAGTTTAGGCGCGCATCGGTGTGCCTCCGCAAGTGCTGACCGGCCTCGGGATTGCTGCGCCTTGCACCGCGGCCGGCTTTTGGCACACTGGCTGACACGCCTACCCGAGCCGAGACCGCAGCGCCACGATGAGCCAGTTCGACGACGACACCCAGGTTGTACGCATCGCCCAGCCGCTGGGCGCCAGCACAGGCGCTGCCAGCTTCAGAGGCCAGGTGCAGCCGGCGTGGAACATCGGCGTCAACCCCAACGGCGGTTACCTGCTGGCATTGGCCGCGCAGGCGCTGCGCCAGTGCACACCCACCCAGCCTGATGCCCTGAGCATCACGGTGCACTACCTGCGCCCGGGCCTGGCCGGCCAATCCTGCCAGATCGACACCCAGTTGCTGCGCAGTGGCCGCACCCTCAGCACCGCCCGGGCCACGCTGCTGCAAGACGGCATCCCTCGGCTGGAAGTGCTGGCAGCGATGAGCGCCCTGGGCGCGGCCGATGCCGCCGCGCCGCCGCTGCTGGCCCTGCCCCGCCCCGACATCCCGCCGCCCGATGCCTGTCCGGGACGGTCGGGCACCGCACAAGGAGTGGACCTGCCGATCCTTGGCCGGCTCGACATCCGCCTGCACCCCGGTGAAGCCGTTCCTGGCGCTGCCGGCCGGGCCCGGGTGAGTGGCTGGGTCCGCTTTGCCGACGGTCGCGCGCCCGACGCCCTGGGTTGTCTGCTGATGGCCGACGCCTTCCCGCCGGCGTTGTTCGGCCTGTTGGGCATGGTGGGCTGGGTGCCCACCGTCGAACTGACGGTGCACCTGCGCGGCCACCCGGCGCCCGGCTGGTTGCTGGGGCAGTTCTGGTCGCACGATCTGCGCGACGGGCGGGTGGTGGAAGACGGCGCGCTGTGGGACAGCAACGGCCAGCTGGTGGCGCAGGCGCGCCAGCTGGCGCTGGTGCGGAAGGCGTGAGCTGCAGCACACGATCGGCCTTGGCCAACGCCGCAGGGGCCTGGCCCGACGAATGTTGCGATGCGAAACAATCACAACGTCGTCTCTGCGCGTCCAGCCTGCTATAGCTGTCCTGCGGGTCGCGGGGGAACCCGCCAAAGCCGGTCGCAACCTCCTGCATGGAGCTTGTCGCGATACGAGGCCGGGATGAAGCGGAGTGCACGCCGAACACAGCGGCTGCCGTGTCGATCAGTCTGAGGCCGACATTGAAAGTTGCGAAGACCAGGGCATGGATGCTTGCGCGCCTCGACCTTCGACGCTGAAAGCCGCCGCGATCTGCGCGTAGCGGACAGCCTCCATGGTCGAGCCGCTGCGCGACCAGGCGCTCGAGAATGCGCCTATGAAGGTGTCACCGGCACCCGTGGTGTCGATCGCCTTGGCGGGCGGTGCCGGCAGATGGGTGATGCCATCGGCGTCGGCGACGACCGTGCCTGCCGCTCCGAGCGTCAGCAACACCGTCGCCACGCCTTTGTTCAGCAGGGCGCGCGCGGCAAGCGCAGCGCTTGCCGGGCACACGACCTCGATTCCGCTCATCAACTCCGCTTCGGTGGCATTGGCAACCAGGAAGCGCAGACCCTTCAAAGCATCGTCCGCCAGCGGCCGGGCTGGCGCAGGATTGAGCAATGTGGCGACGTTTTTCCGCTGCGCGAGACTCAAGGCATGGAGGATCACGTCGAGCGGCGATTCCAGCTGGCAGACCATCAAGTCCGCCTGCTCGATGGCGTCAGCGGCCGCGTCGACATGGACGCGGCTGAGCAAGTGGTTGGCCCCAGGGGCCAGCGCGATGCTGTTCTCGCCGGCTTCGTCACACAGCACCATAGCCACGCCTGTTGCCGCGCCGCGAAGCACATGCACGTGGGACGTGTCGACGTGGTTGTCGTGCAGAGCGCTCACACACTGCGCGCCGAAAGTATCGTCGCCGACGCAACCGACGAACGTCACCGAGCCGCCCAGACGAGCGGCGGCCACCGCCTGATTTGCGCCCTTGCCGCCCGGCGCCACAGCAAAGTCCCGGCCGTTGACGGTTTCACCCGGCCGCGGCCATCGCGGCACCAGAAGCATCAGGTCGATATTGGCGCTGCCAACGACGACGATCCGCGGCGCCAGAACAGCGCCTGCTTTCATGACACCGTGTTCGATGGCCGCACTTCCTACTGCATCAGGCGGACAGTGCCGCGGCTACAGAGGGCTGCGAGGCGGTCAAGGGCCGCTCTGCGTGATGGCAGGCAGCGAGCGCACCGGAAGACACTTCAGCCAGCGCAGGCGCCTCGCGCGCGCACACCGCGGTGGCGATGGGGCACCGTGGGTGGTAATGACAACCCGGCGGCGGGTTCGTCGGGCTCGGCAGATCGCCCACCACGACTGGAATGCTGCGCAAGCGCGATGAGTGGTCGAGGCGAGGGACCGAGTCCAGCAGCGCCCGGGTGTAGGGATGCGCCGGGTGCGACATCACGGCATCCACCGTGCCCGCTTCGACCACCCGACCGAGGTACATGACGGCCACCCGATCGGCCACGTGCTCGACCACGGCCATGTCATGCGACACGAAGATGTAGGCGAGGTTGCGCTCGCGCTGCAGCTCGAGCAGCAGGTTGAGGATCTGGGCGCGGATCGACACATCGAGAGCCGATACCGGCTCGTC
>JBBQOR010000390.1:0-3410 GCA_038331055.1 Burkholderiales bacterium | reverse complement strand
GGCGTCAAGCTGATGCCCGAGGACGTGTTCTCGCGCGCCAGCTTCGTGCTTGGCGCGAAAGTGCTCGACCCGCAGTTCCAGGGCCAGATTAAGGAGCGGCTCAACAGCCGCGACGCGCTGCGGCTGATCTCGGCCTACGTGCGCCCGGCCCTCGAGCTGTGGCTCAACCAGCATGTGGAGCACGGCAAGCGGCTGGCCGAGCTCGTCATCCGCCAGGCGCAGACGCGCCAGCGCGCCAGCCAGAAGGTGGAAAAGCGCAAGGGCAGCGGCGTCGCCGTGCTGCCGGGCAAGCTGACCGACTGCGAGAGCCGCGACCTGGCCTTCAACGAGGTCTTCCTGGTCGAGGGCGACAGCGCCGGCGGCAGCGCCAAGATGGGCCGCAACAAAGAGACGCAGGCGATCCTGCCGCTGCGTGGCAAGGTGCTCAACAGCTGGGAGGTCGAACGCGACCGGCTGTTCGCCAACAACGAGATCCACGACATCGCGGTGGCCATCGGCGTCGACCCGCACGGCCCCGATGACGAGCCTGATTTCAGCGGCCTGCGCTACGGCAAGGTGTGCATCCTGAGCGACGCCGACGTCGACGGCTCGCACATCCAGGTGCTGCTGCTGACGCTGTTTCTGCGCCACTTCCCCCGGCTGGTCGAGCGCGGGCATGTGCACGTGGCCAAGCCGCCGCTGTTTCGCATCGATGCGCCGGCGCGCGGCAAACGGCCAGCGGCCAAGATGTACGCGCTGGACGAGGGCGAACTGCAGGCCGCGCTGGACAAGCTGCGCAAGGAAGGCCTGCGCGAGGGTGCGTGGTCGATCAGCCGCTTCAAGGGCCTGGGCGAGATGAGCGCCGAGCAGCTGTGGGAGACCACGCTCAACCCCGAGACGCGGCGCCTGCTGCCAGTCAATTTCAGCGCCACCGGATTTGCGCAGACGGTGGCCATGATGACCCGGCTGATGGGCAAGGGCGAGGCCGCCGCGCGGCGCGAGCTGATGGAAAAGCGCGGCGACCAGGTCGAGATCGACAGCTGAACTTCGCTGCGGGCTTTGCAATCTCCGCGGCCGATCTCGCCCTACGGCAGGGGGCGGGCGTGGAAAGGGTCCGTGCGTTGGCGCGCCATGTGCGTCGTCGCACGGACAGCGGCCGCAGTTTCGGGCAAGTTCAGCGTGCTCCGCTGTGCCAGCACCGGCTGCCGGGCGGCGCCAGGCTGGAGGCCATGTGCAGTTCCTGGGGGCTGGCTGGCAGCGACGCACCCCGATCACGCCCACACGAGAGAGGCCCGCCATGCCCATGAATCCCCACCCCACTTCCTTCGGTGTGTTCAAGCCGGTGGACCATGTGCTGATGTCCTTTGCGACCGCGGCGCATTCCGACGCTGCCGTGAGCGCGCTTCGCGAGGCCGGCTTCGCCGAGTCGGATATCTCGCGCTACACCCCGGGCGAGATGCAGGATCAGGCGGAGCTGGACATCAGCCAGGCCGGCGGGCTGGCTTCGCTGGGGCAGGACCTGAATCTGGTCAAGGCCCACCTGGCGCTGGCACTTCAGGGCCAGAACTTCGTCGTCGTCAGCGCCGCCCACGACGAACAGGTGCAACGCGTCACCGAAGTGGCTACGCGCACGCACGCCACGCGGGCGCAGCGCTACGGTGCGCTGGTGATCGAGGAACTGGTTCCCCCGGGAGTCAGCGGCCACCAGACGGCCGAATCGCCCGACCGCGGGCTGGACCTGCAGAAGGACACGCGCGACGACGTGCTCGGCCCCGAAGCCGACGCGTGAGCCCGCACCCGGGTGCCGCGATTCGATCTCGACCAGATCCAGGGGTATGTCATGAATGATCCGGCGGATTTGAAACTGAACGAACTGCTCGCGGTGCTGCCTCCGGACGTGCTTCAGCGCTGGCGGCCTCAGCTCGAGTTGTCGGACATGCCGCTGGGCCAGGTGTTGTGCGAGTCTGGCGAAACGTGGGAACAGGTGGTCTTCCCGACCACCGCAATCGTCTCGCTGGTGAACGTCACTGCAAACGGCTCGACAAGCGAGATTGCCGTCGTCGGCAGAGAGGGTCTGGTCGGTATCACGGCCTTCATGGGTGGCGGCTCCACGCCCAGCCGCGCCGTGGTGCAGTGCGCCGGCGAGGGCTTTCGGCTCGATGCCAGGCTGATGAAGGACGAGTTCGAACTCGGCGGCGCAGCCATGCACCTCATGCTGCGCTATACGCAGGCCCTCATCACACAGATGGCTCAGACCGCTGTGTGCAACCGGCACCATGCACTGGACCAGCAACTCTGCCGCTGGCTCTTGCTCAGCCTGGACAGGCTGGAGGGCTCAGAACTGGTGATGACACAAGAGCTGATTTCCGCCAATCTGGGCGTGCGTCGCGAAGGCGTGACCGAGGCTGCGCTGCGCTTGCAAGAGGCCGGGGTGATCCGGTACGCGCGGGGCAAGATCAAGGTGCTCGATCGCCCGGCGCTCGAAGCCCGCACCTGCGAGTGCTTCGGCATCGTCAAACGCGAGTACGACCGGCTGCTGCCGCGTCGCCATGCAAGGTAGATGACGGCACGCTGAAGGCGGCCGACGCCGCGGGCGAGGCCCTGAGTCAGGCTTCGGCATCCTTGCGCAGCGTCGCTTCGACCTGCTTGGTGGCGGTGATGTCGACGAAGGTGATCACGGCGCCATCGATCACGTTGTCCAGCCGGCGGTACGGCATGATGCGCACCGAGAACCAGCGCTGGTCACTGCTTTGAATCTGCTTTTCCGAGAAGACCAGCGTGCGCAGCGTCTCGTGCGCATCGTCGTGCAGGGTCGGGTACTGCAGGCTCGTCGTCAGGTCGCTCAGCGGGCGGCCGATGTCGCTCTCGCGCAGGTTGATGATCTTGGCGGCACGGTCGGTGAAGCGGCGCACGTTGAGGTTCTGGTCCAGGAAGAGCATCGCGATCTCGGTGCTGTTGAGCAGGCTCTTCATGTCGCTCTGGGCCAGCGCCAGGTCATCGAGCTTGGATTGCATCTCGGCGTTCACCGTCTGCAGTTCCTCGTTCATCGACTGCATCTCTTCCTTGGACGTGGTCAGCTCCTCGTTGGCCGACTGCAGTTCTTCGTTGGTGCTCTGCAGCTCTTCGTTGGCCGACTGCAGTTCTTCCCTGGAGGCGCGGTTCTCCTCGCGCAGGCTCTGGATCTCGTCCCGGCACTGTTGCACTTCGGCCGTGTGGCTGGCCGGCGCGGCGCTGGCGGCCGTTCGCCGGCCGCTGCGCAGCGGCGGTGCCGCCACATCACGGAAGACGATCATCACCGTGCCCCGCAAGGCAACTGGCTCGTGCAGCGGCTGCACGGTGACATCCACGCCCTGCAAGCCGCCAGCCGCCACGACCTGAAGGCCCCGCACCTGTACCACCGCGTCCGTCGTCACGGCTTGTCGCAGGGCATT
>JBBQOR010000389.1:0-3412 GCA_038331055.1 Burkholderiales bacterium | reverse complement strand
GCCCGACGTCAAGACCATCGTCGGCCTGCACCTGTGGCAACGCTGGCAGGCCGGCGCGCGCAGTCTGCACTGGCAGGCTGCGCCCTGCAGCGTCGCCTGAAGCCCTGTCGCGCCCGGGCGGTCGGCGCGCTGCGTAAGATCCTGTGATGAAAGTGCTGGATCTGCGTTGCGCCAACGGCCACGGCTTCGAGGGCTGGTTCGCGTCCGACGAGGACTTCAGGCAGCAGAACGGTGGCGGTCAGGTCCAATGCCCGCTGTGCGGTGACGACGGGATCGCGCGCATGCCTTCGGCACCGCGTCTGAATCTGTCCGGCGCGCGCGAACCGCAGGCCGCTTCGTCATCCCACGCCCCATCTGCCACGCCCGCCACGCCCGCCGTGACGCCGCCGCCCGGGCAGGCCGGTTCGCCGGTTCCGGCCGACCTGCAGCTGGGCTGGCTGCAGGCCGTTCGCGAGCTGATGGCACGTACCGAAGACGTGGGTTCGCAGTTCGCCGAGGAGGCACGTCGCATCCACTACGGTGAAAGCAAATCGCGCGGCATCCGCGGCCAGGCGACGGCGGAGGAGCGCGCCGCGCTCAGCGACGAAGGCATCGAGACTGTGGCAGTCCCGGTGCCCGCCGCTTTGAAGAGTCCGTTGCAGTAGCGCGGGGCCGGGGCTACAGCATCCGCCCCGGGTTCATCAACCCCTGCGGGTCCAGCGCCGCCTTGATGCTGCGCATCAACCGCAGCGCCACCGGCGACTTGCGCGCCGCCAGTTCGTCGCGCTTCAGCGCGCCGATGCCATGCTCGGCAGAGAACGACCCGCCATGCGGCTGCAGCGCGTCGAACACCAGCGTGTTGACGGCCTGCTCGTGCTCGGCCAGGAACCGTGCTGCGTCCGCACCAGGTGGAGCCTGCACGTTGTAGTGCAGGTTGCCGTCGCCCAGGTGGCCGAAGTTCACCAGGCGCACGCCAGGAAAGTGCGTCTGCAGCAGTGCGTCGGTGCGGGCACAGAAGGCGGGGATCGCCGACACCGGCAACGAGAGGTCGTGCTTGATGTTCAGGCCTTCCTCGGCCTGGGCCAGCGGAATCGATTCGCGCAGATGCCACAGCGCCCGGGCCTGCGCGATAGTCTCGGCGACCACGGCGTCCTGCACCGTGCCGGCTTCCAGCGCGTCGCTCAGCAACGCCTCGAAGCGCGTGCGGGCGTGGGCTTCGCTTTCGGTATCGCTTTGCTCCAGCAGCACCGTCCAGGGGGCGTCGGGCAGCGGGCGGGGCAGGGCGGGGAAGTGCGTTGCGACCAGTTGCAGCGCGAAGCGGCCCATCACCTCGAAGCCCGTCAGCCCGGCGCCCAGCCGGGCGCGCGCCAGGGCCAGCAGCGCCACGCAATCGTCCAGGCTGCGGCAGGCGGCCAGCGCGGTGGTGCAGGCAGCGGGCTGCGGCGCCAGCTTCAGTGTGGCCGCGGTGATGATGCCCAGCGTGCCTTCGCTGCCGATGAACAGGTCGCGCAGGTCGTAGCCGGTGTTGTCCTTGCGCAGCCCGCTCAGGCCGCCCCAGACATCGCCCTGCGCGGTCACCACTTCCAGTCCCAGGCACAAGTCACGCGCATTGCCCCAGCGCAGCACCTGCGTGCCGCCGGCGTTGGTGGCCAGGTTGCCGCCGATCGTGCAGCTGCCCTCGGCGGCCAGGCTCAGCGGGAACAGCAGGCCGCCGTCGGCCGCGGCCTGCTGCACGGCCTGCAGCACGCAGCCGGCTTCCGCCGTCATCGTCAAGTTGGCGGTGTCGATGGCCCGTACGCGGTTCAGTCGCTGCAGGCTCAGCAGCACCTGGGTGCCGTCGGCGCTGGGCACGCCGCCGCCGACCAGCCCGGTGTTGCCCCCCTGCGCCACGATGGCCACCCCGGCCGCAGCGCAGGCCTGCACCACGGCTGCGACCTCGGCGGTGCTGCCCGGTTGCACCACGGCCAGAGCCCGCCCGCGCCAGCGGCGCCGCCAGTCCAGTTCCCAGGCAGACAGGTCGCCGTCGGTCAGCACCTGCGCCGCGCCGAGCTGCCGGCGCAGGGTCTCGACGAGCGCCGCGTTCACGGTGCGGCGGGGTCCGGCTGCGCCGCCCGGCCCTGACGCAGCCGCCAGCGGATGTAGAACGAACTGCAGGCAAACAGGCAGAGGCTCAGCACCACTTCACCCACCGCCAGCCAGCGGCCGATGCCGTCGTCCGTCCAGGCCCGCGTCACGCCTTCCATGAAGTACAGCCAGACCAGCATGCTCAGCCAGCGGAAGGTGTACATGCGGTGGCGCCACAGCCCGGCCAGGCACAGCACCAGCGGCACCACCTTCAACGCCAGCGTGCCGCTGCCGGTGGGGGCCAGCCAGAGTTCCCAGGCCAGGCCCAGGGCAATCAGCGCCAGCAAGCCGGCCAGTGCGGCCGCGCGGCTGCCGCGCACGGCGGCGTCAGGTTCGCGCGGCAGGGGTTCCGGGGTGGTCGTGGCGGCGGCAGGAGTCATGCTGGCATCATAGACACCATGAGCACGCACCCCACCGGCAGGGTGGCTTGGCGCGTTGCCCTGGCGGACCGCGTCGCCGAACTGCTGACGACGCTGCGCAACTGGCCCTGGTACGAGACGCTGCGCACCCTGGGCGAACGCTTCCGCGAGGACCGACTCGGCCTGACCGCGGGCAGCCTGACCTTCACCACCCTGATCGCCCTGGTTCCGCTGGTGGCGGTGATGCTCGCCGTGTTCTCGGCATTTCCGATGTTCGCGTCGTTCCAGACGGCCTTGCAGAAGTACTTTCTGCAGAGCCTGGTGCCCGAGAACATCGCCGGGCCGGTGCTGCGCTGGTTGACGCAGTTCGCGGGCAAGGCCAGCCAGCTCGGCGTCGTCGGGCTGCTGCTGCTGCTGGCCACGGCGCTGGCCCTGGTGCTCACCATCGACCGCACGCTCAACGCCATCTGGCGGGTGCGCAAGCCGCGGTCGCTGGCCCAGCGCATCCTCGTCTACTGGGCAGCGCTGACGCTGGGACCGCTGGCGCTGGGGCTGAGCCTGTCGGTCACGTCCTATGCGGTGTCGTCCAGCCGTGGCCTGGTGGCGACGCTGCCGGGCGGGCTGGGGCTGCTGCTCAACGGCCTGGAGTTCGGCCTGCTCGCGCTGACGGCCGCCGCGCTGTACCGCTACGTGCCGAACACGCCGGTACGCTGGCGCCATGCCTGGGCCGGCGCAGTCTTCATGGCGATCGCCTTCGAGGCCGCCAAGCTCGCACTGGGATGGTATGTGCAGGTCGTTCCGACCTATTCGGTGATCTTCGGCGCCTTCGCCACGGTGCCCATCCTGCTGCTGTGGATCTACCTGGTCTGGGTCATCGTGTTGTTCGGCGCCGTGGTGGCCGCCTACGCCCCCAGCCTGCAGATGCGGGTGGTGCGCCGCCCGCCCACGCC
>JBBQOR010000388.1:0-3433 GCA_038331055.1 Burkholderiales bacterium | reverse complement strand
GACCGCGCCGACCAGGATCTCCTTGTCCTTGAGCAGGCCGATCAGCGAGAGCGGCACGTGCGATCCGGCGCACTCCAGCGACACCTGCTGGATCTTGCTGCGGTTGATCGCCGGAAAGGTCTCCTCGTACTGGCGCCACTGGTCACCCAGCGTCTTCTTCCAGTCGATGTTGGCCTGGATGCCGTAGCCGTAGCAGATGTGCACCGCTGTCTTGCAGCGCAGGCCCTGCGCCGCACGCTCGAGCGCGCGCACGCCCCAGTCGGCAGCTTCGGCCATGTAGACATTGAAGGCCGGCTCGTCGAACTGGATCACGTCCACACCGTCGTCCTGCAGCGCCAGCGCCTCTTGATTGAGCAACTCGGCGAAAGCCATCGCCATCTGCGCGCGGTCGCCGTAGTGGCGGTCGGCCACCGTATCGACGATGGTCATCGGCCCGGGCAACGTGAACTTGATGGGCCGCGTGGTGTGCGCACGCAGCAACTGCGCTTCGACGTCGTGCACGCGGCCGCGCAGCGCGAGCGGCGCCACCACCTGCGGCACCATCGCCTTGTAGCGGTCGTTGCGGATGCCCATCTCGACCTTGTGCGCGAAATCGATGCCCTCGACCCGCTCGAGAAAGCCGTGCACGAAGTGCTGGCGGCTTTGTTCGCCGTCGCCGATCACGCTCAGCCCGGCGTCTTCCTGCGCCTTGATCCACAGCAGCGTGGCGTCGCGCTTGGCCTGCGCCAGCTCGGCACCCTGGGCCTTCCACTGCGGCCACAACTTTTGCGTTTCGGCGAGCCAGGCGGGCTTGGGCAGGCTGCCGGCAATGGTGGTCTGGAACATGGAGGTCCTGGGCACTTGTCGATCGAAGGGCGCGCAGGTTAGCAGCCCGCAAGATCGGCCGCGCAGGATCAGCCGCGCAGGAAGCGATCGCCGGCGGCCAGGGCCTGTGGCGCGGCCAGGGCCGCGCGGGCCTCGGCGTCCTCCAGCAGCCCGGCGCGCCACCACAGCGTGCTGACGCGGGCGATCAGCGAGTGATGTGCCGCCTCGCGCTCGGGCGCCGGAGGCTGGCGGCGAAACGGGCCGACATCGGGCACCGAGCCCGGGCGCTGGCCGCCGAAGCTCATGTGGTCAGCGCCGTCCAGCCACAGCAGTGCGCGCTGCCCGGGCGGCAAGCCGTTGTAGACGCCGGCACGATGTTCGCCGTGGTTGTCGCCGCCCAGCGGATCGCCGTCCAGCGATCCGGTGACCGCCATGAACGGCCGCGTGACAGTGCCGAAGGCCTGCGCCGGCGTCATCCGGCCGCCTGCCGGCGCCGAGGGGCTGAAGGCGATGAAGGCGCGCGGCCGCGCGTCGGCCAGGCTGCCCGGCGCAGGGTAACGCTGCCCGGCCACCGCCTGGGTGGTGTGGGCACCAAAGGAGTGACCGCTCAGCCCGATGGCGTCGAGACGCATCTCGTTCCACGGGGCCTCGTCGGCGCGGGCCCGGCGTTCGATCTCATCGAGCATGAAACGTACGTCCTGCGCGCGCGCAATGAGCTGCTGGGGCGAGGCAGCGGCGCGCAGCCCGTCCAGGCCGCCGCGCAGGCTGTCGGTATCGCTGCCCGGGTGCTGCAGGTGCAGCACGGCGATGCCGGCAGCGCGCCAGGCCTCGCCCCAGACCTCGCCGCCCTGGCGGCTGCCGCCCAGGCCGTGCGAGAACAGCACCAGCGGCCAGGGGCCGGGGGTGGCCGGCAGGCGCAGCCGCCAGGGAAGGCGGCGGCGGCGTTCGGCGTCGGTCCAGGCATCGTCGCGCAGCCCGGTTGGCGCCGCGGCGCCGAGGCCGGCCGACGCCGCCGCGCACGCAGCCGTCAGCCGCAGCAGGCTGCGCCGCCGCGGGCTGTGCAGCGCGGCGAAAGTACCAGAGGCGGGCTTCATGCATCGATTGTGTCGCCGCGTGTGCGCCGAGGCGGCTGGGGCAGGTCGACGTGCAGGGCAAGCGCAAGCGTGTGGTGATGGAGCTGGGCGTGAAGATCAGATCGCATGAAGCGGCGGAGGCCGCATCAACCGTGGGTGCCGCCCCGGCCGACCCGAGCGCGCCGCCGCCGCAGCGACCGGCTGGTGGACGACCTGCGCGCCACGTTCCCGCGCCTGCGCAGCGACGGCAGCGCCGAGGCGACCGTGGGCGCGCAGTTCGACAGCGTGCGCGCCTACCAGGCGCTGATGGCCGCACGCATGCCGCGGCGGGCGTTCGGTGTCGCCGCGGCCCCTGATCTGCTGGCCGCGCGCTGCCCGCCACCGATGCTGATCTCGCTGGCCGAAAACGCGGTCAAGCATGGCGTCGAGATGAAGGTGGGCCCGGCGCGTATCGACGTCGCGGGCAGCGGCATCGGCCTCACCAACCTGCGCCCGGGGCAAGCCGCCAGTATGGCCGGTGTGCGGCGCGCTGCCGCATACTCCGTGCGAGAGCGCATGACACGAATGTCAGATCGATTGCCGACCAACCTGCCCGGCGACGGGCTCGACGCCCGCCTGGCCGAGGCCAGGGCCGAGTCCGAACGCCTGTCCGAGCTGCTCGCACTGGCCCGCGACTTCGGCCGCCTCGGCATCTGGGAACGCGACGTGCGCACCCTGCAAGGCCGCTGGGACGCACAGGTCTATCGCTTCTGGGGACTGGATCCGGGCGACGGCACGCCAGACTTCGCCGCGGCCGGGCGTTCGATCCTCGACGAGGACCGCGCAGCCCTGGAGCACACCTTCCTGCAGTCCTTGAAGCAGGCCGGCACGTATGCCCACCGCTACAGGGTGCGCCACCCGGACGGCGCGCTGCGCCAGCTGCACTCGCAGTGGATGGTGAAGAACGGCGCCGACGGCCAGCCAGAACGCGTGCTGGGCATCATGGTGGACGACACCGAGGCCTGGTCGCTGGCGCATTCGTTCAGCGCGCTGGAGTCGCAGCTCGGGCTGGCGGTGGATCTGGTGGGCATCGGCCTCTGGCGCCACGACCTGCAGAGCGGGCTGGTGCGGCAGAACCGCCAGGGCTGGGCGCTGTTGGGGATGGCAGCGCGCGACGAAGGCGTGCCGATCGAGAACATGCGCGCGCTCATGCACCCCGACGATGCATCGCGTGTGCGCGAGACGGTCCAGCGCGCGCTGGCCGCAAGTGGCGACGGCCGGCCGATCGACATCGAAGCGCGCCACGGCATGGCCGACGGCCGCTGGCGCACGCTGCTGACGCGGCGGGTGGTCGAACGCGATGACAGCGGCCGCCCGTTGGCCTTTGTGGGCGTGGTGCTCGACGTCACTGAACGCCGCCAGACCGATCTGGCGCTGCGCCGCGCCGCCGAGCGCGCAACGCTGAGTGCGCGCGGGGCCGGACTGGGCACCTGGGAGACCGATCTGATCAGCGGCCAGAGCACCTGGGACGAGCAGATGTACCTGCTGCGCGGCATGGTGCCCGCTGATCAGCCGCC
>JBBQOR010000387.1:0-3435 GCA_038331055.1 Burkholderiales bacterium | reverse complement strand
CGACTCGGGCCTGCCGACGACGCTGGACTGGACCTTGCCTGCGGGCTTTGCCGCCGGCGCGATCGAGTGGCCAACACCGCAGCGCCTGCCGCTCGGGCCGCTGATGAACTACGGCTTCGAGGGCACGCTGCTGCTGCCCGTGCGGCTGACGGTGCCGGCTGATTTCGCCGGCGATGCGTTGCGTGTGTCGCTGCGCGCCGAGTGGCTGGTGTGCAAGGACGTCTGCATCCCCGAGTCGGGCAAGTTCGTGATGGATGTGCCGGCGCGCGCGGCCAGCGCGCTGAACGGTGCGCTGTTTGCCGCCGCCGAGGCAGCGCGCCCGCGCGAAGCGCCCGGCGCAAGGGCAGAAGCACGCATCGAGAACGGCGCGCTGGCGCTGCGCGTGGCCGGCCTGCCGGCGGCATGGGCCGGACGGCAACTCGCCTTCCTGCCCGAAGACGGCGGCGTGATCGCCAACGCCGCCACACCCGCCGTGCAGTGGCAAGGCGCCCAGTGGAGCGCCCGCCTGCCGCTGGACGAGCAGCGCAGCGCCAGCCCCGAACGCATGACCGCCGTGCTGACCACGCCCGGCGAGCCGGCGGGCCTGCGCGTGAGCTTCGCGGTGCAGGGGCCGTGGCCCACCGTCGCGCCGTTGCCGGCGCTCGCGGCGGTGCAGCCCGCGCCAGCGTCCACTACGCCACCGATGGGCCTGGCGCTGGCGCTGCTGCTGGCGCTGGCCGGCGGGGCGCTGCTCAACCTGATGCCCTGCGTGTTTCCGGTGCTGTCGCTCAAGGTACTGGGCTTTGCGCGGCATGCGCACGACCGCCGCGCCGTGTTCGCCGGCGGGCTAGCCTACACGCTGGGCGTGGTGCTGTCGTTCGTCGCGCTGGCCGCGCTGATGCTGGCGCTGCGCGCCAGCGGCGAGCAACTCGACTGGGGCTTTCAGCTGCAGTCGCCGGCATTCGTCGCCGCACTGGCGGCGCTGTTCACATTGATCGGCCTGAACCTCGCCGGGCTGTTCGAGGTTGGCAGCGTGCTGCCGGCTTCTTGGGCGTCGGCACGCGCACGCCATCCGCTGGCAGATTCGGCGTTGACGGGCGTGTTGGCGGTCGCAGTGGCCTCGCCGTGCACCGCGCCGTTCATGGGCGCGTCGCTGGGGCTGGCGGTCACGCTGCCCACGGCCCAGGCGCTGGCAATTTTCGGCGCGTTGGGCCTGGGCATGGCGCTGCCTTACCTGGCAGCCAGCGCCTGGCCGCAGCTGGCGCGTGCACTGCCGCGGCCGGGGCCGTGGTTGGCCACCTTCAGGTCGCTGATGGCCTTCCCGATGTTCGCCACAGTGGTCTGGCTGATCTGGGTGGTCGGCCAGCAGGTGGGCATCGACGGCGCCGCGGCGCTGCTGGCCACGCTGGTGGCGCTGGCCTTCGTCGCGTGGGCGCTGGGCAACCCGTCGTTGGGGCTTCGTGCGCGCACCGGGCTGGGCACGTTGGCGCTGCTGGTGCTGGGCGCCTCGCTGGTCTGGGCGCTGCCTTCGCTGCGCAGCGACGCACAGGCTGCGCCGACCGTCGGGTCGGCGAGCGGATCGACCAGCAGCAGCGCCGACGCCCGCTGGCAGCCCTGGTCGGCCGCCCGCGTGGCCGAGGCCACAGCAGCCGGGCGGCCGGTGTTCGTCGATTTCACCGCCGCCTGGTGCGTGACCTGCCAGTTCAACAAGCGCACCGTGCTCGCCGATGCCCGCGTGCTGGCCGATTTCGACGCCCGCCGCGTGCTGCTTTTGCGCGCCGACTGGACCCGGCGCGACGCCGACATCAGCGCAGAACTGGCGCGGCTGGGGCGCAGCGGGGTGCCCGTTTACGCGCTCTATGCCCCTGCTGGCGGGTCAACATCGGGCGCGGCGTCGGCAGCGCCGCGCATCCTGGCCGAAATTCTCGGCGTTGACGAAGTACGCGCGGCGCTCGCCGCCCTGCCCTGATTGCCCCTTCCCCTGCACTGAACCACACGGAGTCCCCATGAAGCACGCTTTGCTCACCGCTGCCTTGTTCACCTCATTGGCACTGGCTTCGGCCAGCGCGCTGGCCAACGCCACCGTCGGCCAGCCTGCGCCGGCCTTCAGCGCCGTCGACACCAGCGGCAAGACCGTCTCGCTGGCCGACTTCAAGGGCCGTCACGTGGTGCTGGAGTGGGTGAACCCGGGCTGCCCGTTCGTGCGCAAGCACTACGACAGCGCCAACATGCAGGCCACGCAGAAGGGCGCCACCGACAAGGGCGTGGTCTGGCTGGCCATCAACACCACGGCCACCGACGCCGGCGACTACCTGAAACCGGCGGCGATGGCCGAGTGGATGAGCAAGCAGCGCGCCGCTGCCAGCGCGACGCTGATGGACAGCGACGGCAAGGTCGGCCGCGCCTACGGTGCGCGCACCACGCCGCACATGTACGTGATCAACGCCAAGGGCACGCTGGTCTATGCCGGCGCCATCGACAGCAAGGCCAGCGCGAACCCGGCCGACATCCCCAGCTCGACCAACCACATCAACGTCGCGCTGGCCGAGTCGCTGGCCGGCAAGCCGGTCAGCGTGGCCAGCACGCGGCCGTACGGCTGCTCGGTCAAGTACTCGTCGATGTGATCTAACGGCCCGGGTACCGAGGTCACGGCCGTTTTCAAGGCCGTTTTCACGGTAGTCGCCGGTAGCGCTGCGCCAGAAGCGCGAACGCCTGGGCCGAGGCGGCGGCGTCGAAAGTCGGGCCGATTTCCTCGGCCAGGATCGACGCCACCGGCTCGGCCAGCGACTCGGCTGCCGCGGCATCCAGAAACAGCAGCCGGCAACGGCGGGCCAGCGCGTCTTCCACGGTGCGCGCCATTTCATGGCGCACGGCAAAGCGCAGCATCGCCTCGGTCAGCGAGGGGCGGCCTGATTCGGGGTCGTGCCAGAGCACACGTTCGGCACCCGGCAGCGCACGCACCGCATCGGCTTCGCTGCCGTACAGGTGCAGCCCAGCGGGCTCGCCCAGCGGGCGGCCGGGCGCCGCGCCCAGCAGCGGCAGCCGCTCGGTCACGCCGGCCGGCCGGCGCGGCAGCAGGCCGTGCGCCATGCAACGGTCGAGCACGTCCTCAGCCATCGCGCGGTAGGTGGTCCATTTGCCGCCGGTGACGGTGACCAGTCCACTGCGGCCGACCAGCACGACGTGCTCGCGCGACAGCGTCTTGGTCGCGCCGCGGTCGCCGTTGCCGCCGCCCTCACCCGCGTGCGGACGCACCAGCGGCCGCAGCCCGACCCAGACCGAGCGCACGTCGGCCCGCCGCGGCGCGCGCGTCAGCACGCGGGCGGCCTCGCGCAGGATGAACTCGACCTCTTCGGCAAAGGGCTCGGGTTCGCGCGCCAGGTCGCGCCGCGGCGTGTCGGTGGTGCCCAGCACGGTCTTGCCCAGCCAGGGCAGAGCGAAAAGCACGCGGCCGTC